>JAUWAR010000065.1 GCA_030601965.1 bacterium
TAAAAATCAAAGTATCAGTTCCATAATTGCTCCAGCAATAAGGGGTAAAGATAGATTATCATCAATTTTTAGAGGGAGTAGTTCTATTACACTTGACATCAAAGCCCCGGTAATCCCTATGGGCAATGCAAGTCCTGCAATAAAAATAATCGGAATTGAAATAAGAAACGAAGCCAGCCCACCTTCTATGCTTTTTATTCCCAATACTTTTCGTTTTCCAAGAGTGCTCCCTACCAAATAAGCAGTTGTATCACCTACCGCCAGGAAAAGCAAACTCGCGATTACAACAGGCTTTGAGAAAAAGATTGCACAAATAAAAGACGAGAAAAGGAATGTGGTAGCCCCTGTTAAAACTCTCTTTTCTCTATCCCATAAAAGATTTCCCACAACTTTATAGAACAATTTTTTGAACAATGGAATCTTAAATCTCAATATCTCAAGAACTAAAGCAAATAAAAGAAGAATGCCGGTAAGTAAAATGAACCCTGTCTTTGTTAATAAAAAATAGGAGAGTGGAATAATCCCGACAAGGATATGAAGACTTTTTCTTATAAGAATATACTTATTCATTACCTATATTGTAGCCTGTATAATGCATAATAGAGCCCTTTTTTGTCAAGCAGTTCAGAATGTGTCCCCTGCTCAACTATTTCTCCTTTATGGAGCACGATGATTCTCTTTACATCTTTTATTGTGGAAAGCCTGTGTGCTATGACAATTGATGTTCTCCCAGCAACAAGCCTTTTTGTTGCATCCTGAATTAGAATTTCTGTGTCTGTGTCTATAGATGATGTTGCCTCATCAAGGATAATAATGCTTGGATTGAAGATTAGTGCTCTTGCAAATGAAATTAACTGTTTTTCCCCTTCTGAAACAGCTATCCCTCGCTCTTTCACGTCGGTTTCATACCCCTGAGGTAATCTCTTGATAAATTTATCAATATTTACCTGCAGAGAAATCTCTTTGACTTTCTCCTTGCTTATTTCCGGATTCCATAGCCTTATATTATCCTTTACGCTTCCTCCAAATAGGAAGGTGCTTTGCATTACAAATCCAATGTTTGACCTGAGGGACAATTTATCAATATTTCGAATGTCAACCCCATCTGCGAAAATCGTTCCTTTTTGAGGTTCATAAAAACGGAGAAGAAGAGAGGCAAGAGAAGTTTTTCCAGCACCTGTTGGACCGACAATTGCTACTGTTTCACCTTTTTCTACCTTAAACGAAACATCCTTGAGCACCCACTCCTTATTATATTTAAACCATACATTCCTGAATTCAATATCTTCATGTATTGTTTTGGAGTTAAGGCGTGAGCCTTTTATAAAACCCTTACGGGTTAACTCCAAACACTGGCTTTTTCTGTCTTCGCTTTTTTCGTCTAATAAAAGAAAGATACGTTCACAAGCTGCCATTGCCCCTTGCATTATGTCAAATTTCTGTGCCAACTCATGAATTGGTCTAAAAAACATTCCAATATATGAGAGAAATGCTACCAGGACCCCGAGACTCATCACATTACCAATGACTCCATACCCGCCATAGAATAAGATTATGGCAGTGCCTGCCGCAGCAAGTAGAGGAACAATTGCCATAAAAACCCCGAATACTACTACCTGGTCCATATTTGCCCTGTAATGTGTGAAATTTATGTCCCTGAACTCTTTATAATTTAAGTCTTCGCGATTGAATAACTGAGTCTCCTTCATACCCGTGATATTCTCATTGAGATATGCATTTATCTTTGCAAGGGCGACCCTTAACTTTCTAAATGCCTTGCGGATCTTAATTCTAAATATGGAAACCGCAAAGGCAAGTGGAGGGATTACAATAAAACTAATAAAGGCAAGTCTTGGACTAAGTCTCAACATCATAACAATTATTCCTATCAGAAGGAAACCATCTCTGAAAAATCCAACTACTACCTCTGTAAAGAAGTCGGTCAATCTGTTCACATCATTGGCAGTTCTTGTTACAAGCCTTCCAACGGGATTCTTATCAAAAAATGAAATAGGCAGTTTCTGAAGATGAGAAAATACCTCCATTCTTAAATCCCTCATCGCAGACTGACCTGCATATGCAACAGCATAAATGTATCCATATGAGACAAGTGTGGACAAAATCAACAAAGAAATAAAGAGAAAGGCAATTCTTTTAACGCCCTCAATATCTTTAACGATAATGTAATTATCTATAGCGAGTTTAGTAAGATAAGGAAGCGATATCTCAATACCCATAGATATCAAGACAAGCAAGGTTGAGACAATAAGGAATTTTTTATATTTAACGAGATACTTCCCTAATCTCTTGAGGAGTCTTATATCGTAAGTTTTAGTCAGTTTCTTCTCTTCTTCCATATTTAAAAATGAATATTTTGTAGGAGGGACATTCCTGTCCCGACATTATTTTACATCGGGGTTAGAAAACCCCTCCTACAATATTCCTCTTCTTCCGTTAGCTAACGGATTTACTGTAATTTTTCTTCTATCTGTTGTTTATGCCAGAGATTTGCGTATATCCCCTGTATGGAAATCAGCTGGCTGTGAGTTCCTCGCTCTACAATCTCTCCATTATCCAGAACAATAATCTCATCAGAGTTCTTTAATGCCCCTATTCTATGTGATATCATAATGATAGATTTCTCCTTTAACGCCTCTTTTAGTTGATTTAATATAAAAACTTCCTTTTCACTATCTACTGAGGAAAAGGAGTCATCAAAAATGAATATTTGGGGGTCTTTTAATATGGCTCGTGCAATGGCAATTCTCTGTCTCTGCCCACCGGAAAGTGTAACCCCTCTTTCTCCAACAACGGTGTCAAAACCAGATGGAAACTCCATAATCTCGTGATAAATTCCTGCTATTTTTGCCGCAAATTCAACCTCTTCTCCACTTGCACCTGGTTTCCCAAATAGAATATTATCTTTAATTGTAGTAGAAAAAAGAAAACTCTCCTGAGGAACAAAACCGATGGATGCTCTTAATTGTTTCAGGTCCGTATCTTTTATTCTTTTGTTATCAAGCAAGATTTCGCCTTCCTGTGGGTCAAAGAGTCTGGGTATGAGAGAGACAAGGGTGCTTTTTCCACTCCCAATTCTTCCAGTAATTCCCATTTTTTTACCTGGCTCAGTACATAGATTTATAGATTTAAGAACAGGCTTCCCATTATACGAAAAACTTACATTTCTAAACTCAATCTTCCCACCGATAACCGATAACCGATGACCGATAACCGATTTAATCTCGGGTTTTGTCTCAAGAATTCTATTTATCCTGCCCATAGATGCACTTCCTCTTGAGATAAGATTAAATACCCAGCCTATAGCAATCATTGGCCATGTAAGAATTCCAAGATATGTTTGAAAGGCAACGAAATCACCCATTGTAATAGCAGAAAATATTACCTCTTTTCCACCAAAAAAGAGTATTAAACATATAGAACAATTTGCAAAGAGAAAAATAAGTGGGAAAAATAGGCCCCATATCTTTATGAGTTTCATGTTTTTATCAACATATCCATCACATAATACTCCGAATCTCTGGATTGTTCCCTGTTCCTGACCAAGTGACCTTATTACTTTTATCCCTGATATATTCTCCTGAGAATAGATGGAAAGACCTGAAAAAGCAGCCTGAACTACCTCAAACCTCTTGTGTATCATCTTACTAAATCTGAGTGTAATGAACGATAGAGGAATAAGAGGAATTAGTGCATAGACGGTCAGTCTGGGACTTATGAAGACCATGAAAACAATTGAAAGCGTTCCGAGAACTATGATATCGATAATTAAAATAGTCCCCATCCTGATTGCTCGCGATACAGCATCTATGTCATTAGTACAATGAGCCATAATATCGCCTGTTTTCATATTTTTGAAAAAATTCATAGAAAGTGTTTGCAGATGAGAAATAAGCCTATTTCGCAATCTTCTCTCTATCTTTCTTGAAGTTCCACCAATAAAATACCTCCATCCAAACCTAAAAACTGCAATGAAGATTGAAATAATAAGAATATAGAGTGCATATTTGAGAAGGTATAACTTCATACCCTGCATTATACTGTCAATTCCATACTTTATGATGCGAGGAATGAAGAGTTGGAGGAGGTCAACTATCACAAGTGCCAGAAGTCCAAGAATGATGCTATTTTTGTATCTACGGAAATCTTCTCCAAGTGTTTTGAACTCTTTTAGCATAGTTATTTTCACCTAACATCTGATGCCTAAAAAGTCAAGATTTTGTTGGAATTTTTGTTTCACCTGAAAAATATTCATCAAGCAGATTTTTATTGACAAGAATTCTGGAAAAAGATTATGATTCAGAAAAAGGAAGAAAAATGAACCCATGGATTGGAACAGACGAATCTGGTAAAGGAGACTACTTTGGTGGGCTCTCAGTCGCAGCAGTATATGTAGATGACTCTACACTCCCAAAACTCAAATCTCTTGGCGTTAAAGATTCTAAAAGAACTTCTGATGCTGTTATAAGAGAACTTGCGAGAAATATAAAAGAGAACTGCATTAATTCCATTGTCTATATTGGTCCAGAAAAATATAATGAGTTATATGCAAAGATAAGGAATTTAAATAGACTGCTTGCCTGGGGACATGCGAGGGCTATTGAGAATATACTTGAAAAAGTAGACTGCAAAAATGTTAAGACTGACCAGTTTGGCGATAAAAGATTTGTTCTAAATGCCCTTATGAAAAAAGGCAAACAAATAATTCTTGAACAAAGACCAAAGGCAGAGGATGATATAGCAGTAGCAGCAGCCTCTATACTCGCAAGAGATGAGTTCTTGATGAGAATTGAACAACTTGGCGAGAAGATTGGCATTGAACTTCCTAAAGGTGCCTCATCACTTGTAGAGGAAAAGGCAAAACTAATAGTTAAAGAAAAAGGCAAAGATATTCTTACCAAGATAGCAAAACTTCATTTTAAAACCACTGAAATCGTGACTCGTGCTCGTGATTCGTGCTCCTCCGTGACGATAACCAAGCACCGAGAACCGATAACCGATAACCCCCGCCTGCCAGAGAACTTGTTCGGCGGGCAGGGAAAACCGAATCTTCTCTGGGCACCCTGGCGGATGGAGTATATCAATATCTCAAAAGACCCCGGTTGCATCTTCTGCAAAGCAATAAAATCAGCGGATGACAGGAAATCCTATATATTAAAAAGAACAGAAAAGGCGTTCTGCATTATGAACATATTTCCTTATAACAATGGGCATCTTATGGTAGCTCCCAAAAGACATATAGGAGAGATTGAAAAGTTAGACAAAACTGAACTTATGGAGATGATGCAACTTGTGCAAGAATCTATACAGGTTTTAAAAGAAACTTTTAATACAGACGGTTTTAATATAGGGATAAATCTTGGAAAGGTTGCTGGAGCCGGGGTAGAAGGACATATTCATATTCACATAGTTCCAAGATGGACTGGAGACACAAACTTTATGCCCATTATTGCAAATACCAAAATAATCTCCCAATCACTTGATGAAGGGTATAACTTGTTAAGTAAGTCATTTAATCATTTAAACCACTAATGACCTGGATTTCTCATCCTTGCAGAGAATACAAAAAGAAAACTATATCACTTCTTATATTCCTCATCCTCATCTTTTCAGGCATCTATTTCTCATTTGGTGGATTCTGGTTTTTTATTGCCCTAATTCTTGTTGGTGGTGCAATCCTACCCTATTTTCTGCCAACTATCTATTCCTTAAACGATGAACAAATACAGATAAAGGGATCAATCACAAATAAGAAGAAAAAATGGGAAGAATTCAATAGTTTTTACCCTGATAAAAATGGCATACTGCTCTCTCCATTCAAAGAGCCTTCTCGTCTTGAAAATTTCAGGGGATTATATATAAGATTTAATAATAATAAAGGTGAGGTAACAGAATATATCTCTAAAAAAATTTATGCAAGTTAAATATCCAGACAGAATAGAACTCGCAAATCTACCAACCAGGATTGAGAGATTGGAGAAATTAACTAAGGAACTTAATGGTCCAGAAATATATATTAAGAGGGACGACCTTACTGAGTCTGGTGCTTCAGGAAACAAAATAAGGAAGCTCGAGTTTGTAGTAGCCGATGCTATCAAAAAGGGAGCAGATACTCTCATAACCTGCGGTTGGGTGCAGTCAAACCATGCAAGGGCTACTGCCATTATATCTGCAAAACTCGGACTGAATGCAATATTAGTCCTGCGAGGCGAAAAACCCCAAGAGTTCAAAGGAAATCTCTTTCTTGATAAGTTAGTAGGTGCTGAGATAAGATATATTACTCCTGAAGAATATGATGAAAGGGTAAATGAGATTATGTCTAATATTGCCAATGAGCTCCAAAAGAACGGACATCTTGGGTATTCAATTCCAGTAGGTGCATCTACCGAGATAGGTGTATGGGGATATATAAAAGCAGCGGCGGAGATAAAAGAACAACTAAAAAAGATGAGCTTAGAAATAAACGCAATAATTACTGCGATTGGCAGTGGGGCTACTTACGCTGGTTTACTCATAGGCAAAAAACTCTTTGATTTGGATGCCACTATTTACGGGATAAATGTTGAAGAAAATGCGCAATATTACAAAGACATAATTTATGAACTCATACAAAAATGGGAAAAGGTTTATGATATGAATACTCAACTCTCTAAAGAGGACATAAGGATAATAGACGGATATGTTGGACCAGGATATAGCCTGACCACAAAGGAGCAACGAGAAACTATAAAATTAGTTGCCCGGAAACAGGGAATTATTCTGGATCCTGTTTACACTGGAAAAGCAATGCATGGATTAGTACAGGAGATAAAAAATGGGAAGTTTAAAAAGGGACAGAAAGTCCTTTTTATTCATACAGGAGGAATTTTCGGACTACTTGCACAAGGCGATAAAATCGAATTATGAATTCTTACATGAAACAGGCTTTAAGGTTTGCGGCATTGGGTAGAGGAAAGACCTCACCAAACCCAATGGTCGGAACTGTTATCGTTAAAAATGGGAAAATTATAGGTAAAGGTTCTCATAAAGGTAAGGGGAAACCTCATGCCGAAATAGAAGCACTAAAACAGGCTAAAGACCGGGTAAAAGGAGCAACTCTTTATGTAACGCTTGAGCCCTGTTCACATTTTGGTGCTACCCCTCCCTGCACAGATGCTATAATAAAAGCAGGAATAAAAGAGGTGAATTTCCCTATTCTTGACCCCAATCCGCTTGTTTCTGGAAAAGAGAAACTTGAACAGGCTGGAATTAAAGTAAATATTGG
>JAUWAR010000133.1 GCA_030601965.1 bacterium
AAACCTATGTGGGCTGAAATTGGTGAAAAGGATATTATCAAGAACACAAGAGAGGTGTTTCCAAATGTGTATGTAACGGGAATGGCGGCAAATGCAGTGTTTGGGTCACCGAGAATGGGAGCAATTTTCGGGGGTATGTTGCTCTCTGGAAAGTGTTGTGCAGAGAAGATAAAAGAGAGATTATGAGAGAGTGGACGATATATATAGAGGGTAGGAGTTTCAGGATTTCCGGTTTTTATCTCTGGGTTATATCTGTCCTTTTATTTATGGGGATTTCTTATTCGGGTATTTCCATAGTGAGGTTTGCAAAGACTAAAAACGAGAAGGCAATAGTTGCTAAATTAATGGAGAAGAATCTGGTTATTAAAGAGAGACTTATGGGATTAAAGGAGGAAATAGGGAGGTTCCAACAGCATCTTGATAATATTGTTACTCTTGATAAAAAAGCACGAATAGCGTGGGGACTTGAATCTATAGATAAGGACATACGGGCACTTGGAACAGGAGGTAGGGCAAGTAACAATCCTGGTATAGACCCACTTGTTAAGGATATCAAAATGGCTATAGAGAGTGCAAGGAATGTATTAGACTTTGAAAAAACAAGTTTAAGTGATATATCACTCGGGATTGAACGGAGAAAGAGTCTTCTTGAACACACTCCTTCTGTGTGGCCCACGACTGGATATGTGAGTTCTGGATTTGGCTGGCGTCGTCATCCCGTTTATAGAAAAAGGGAATTTCATAGGGGAATAGATATTAGTACCCTAATTGGAAGACCCATACTTGCCCCGGCTTCAGGAATAGCCTCATTCATTGGTAGAAGAGGCGGATATGGGCTTACATTAGAAATAGACCATGGTTTTGGCTACAGGACGGTATATGGACATCTTCACAAAGTTAATATCCAGCTTTATGAGCAGGTCAGGCGTGGACAGGTAATAGCATATGTGGGCAATTCAGGTATATCAACAGGTCCACACCTCCATTATGAAGTAAAGGTATTAGGCAAATCAGTTAATCCAAAAAAGTATATTATCAATAGTAAGGTCTCTTATTAAGCAGTAGGCAGTAAGCAGTAGACAGTAAGCAGGAAAAAACTTGATGCCTATCTACTACCTACTATCTACTAACTACTATTTTTGGTTACTATTGTCGTAGGCACTCAATGGGGAGATGAGGGTAAAGGTAAGATTATAGACATTCTTGCCTCCAATGCCGATGTTGTTGCCAGATTTCAGGGAGGGGCAAATGCAGGTCATACTATAAAAAGGAAGGATAAGACCTTCATTTTCCATCAAATTCCATCCGGAGCCCTTTCACCAACTGCTATACTTATCATCGGAAATGGATGCTGTATTGACCCAGAAACCCTTGTAACAGAGATAGAGGAGTTAAATAAAGATGGGATAGATGTGAAGGGTAGGTTTTTCATAAGTGAAAATGCCCATGTTGTAATGCCTGTCCATAAAGAGATTGATGCTAAAGACAGTTATATAGGCACGACAAAAAGAGGAATAGGTCCTTGTTATGAGGCGAAATATGGAAGAAGAGGCATAAGGATGCAGGAGATACTTGTGGGAGACCTCTCCAGAGGTCGATTATCAAGGTCTGGAGACCTTTCCCACAAACTTAAGAGAAGAGGAGAAGAGAAATATTTAGATGAGATGCTCTCTTATGGAGAAATATTAAGACCCTATATAATGGATACGGCAATTTTTTTGAATAATTTGATAGACGAGAATAAAAATGTTCTTATAGAAGGTGCCCAGGGAGGGCTTTTAGACATTGACTATGGAACTTACCCTTTCTGCACATCTTCAAATACAATAGCAGGTGGAGCATGCACAGGACTTGGAATAGGACCAACCAGGATAGATAGTGTAATTGGTGTTGCAAAGGCATATACATCAAGGGTAGGTGAGGGTCCATTTCCTATTGAGTTTTCCTCGTCGTTAGAAAACAAGATAAGAGAAATTGGTGGTGAATTTGGTGCTACAACTGGAAGACCACGAAAGGTAGGGTGGTTTGATGCCTCGCTGGTCTCTTATATAGTAAAAATAAATAATATTGATAAACTTGCAATCACAAAATTAGATGTTCTGGATACTCTTCCTGGTATTAAGATTTGCAAAGGATATAAGTATAAGGGGAAAGAACGATATGGCCCATTTTCTCCCTCCTATTTATTATCTGATGTAGAACCCGTTTATGAAGAACTTCCTGGATGGTGTGAGACTACAACTAAAATAAGGAAATATAAAAACCTTCCGCTAAATGCAAGGAGATATATTGAGAGAATTGCTGAACTTGTAAAGACAAAAATCCTTCTTGTCTCAGTGGGACCGGGAAGAGAAGAGACGATAAAAGTGTAAAATGCAAAATGCAAAGTGCAAAATTAAATTATATTCTTGCTGGTTCAACGGGTATCCTGCTTCTTATTGCTTTTTATTTTATCCCTTTTTTTGTATTCTTCGCCTTTGTGCCTCTAATTTTTGCCTGTAATAAAAAATCTATTAAGGAATCTTTTGTTATAGGATTTATACCTGGATTTATATTTGGCGCTGGACTCTTGTTCTGGGTAGTAAATCTAAATGCACCTTATAGACTATGGCTATATCTTGGATTGTTCCTTCTCTATGTCTATTTTGGCATTATATTTTCTATGTTTTCTATGGGTGTGAGATTTTTTCCATTTCTTGCTCCTTTTATATGGACATCCATAGAGTTTTTGAGGTCTTTAACCCCTGATGTTGGATTTCCCTGGGGAAGCATTCCTTATAGTATAACATCTTACACCCCACTCATTCAGTTTGCTCATATTACAGGTATCCCTGGCATTAGTTTTTTCATTATGATAATAAACACTCTTATCTTTTATAGTATTAAGAGAACAAGAGAACAAGAGAACAAGAGAACAAGA
>JAUWAR010000123.1 GCA_030601965.1 bacterium
CAGTCTCCCGTAAGATTGATCTAACAACAAACCTTTCTCTTGTTGAAGGAGATATGTTTTTTTCAAGAAAGCAAACGCTTACCATAAGCGTTAATACTGTAGGTGTCATGGGAAAAGGACTTGCTTCAAGATCCAAGTATCAATTCCCTGATGTATACGTGACTTATCAAGATTTATGTAAAAACAAAGTCCTAAGAATGGGTAAACCTTATCTTTATAAACGAGAAACTTCATTAGATTATGTATTAGCGGATGAACCCGAAAGATTGTCAAACGCAAATCTGGGAACCTGGTTTCTTCTTTTCCCCACAAAACGCCATTGGAAAGAGATGGCGGATATCAAAGGCATTGAAGAGGGGTTGGAATGGATTGTTACCAATTATAAAAAGGAAGGTATAGAATCTCTATCTATGCCGGCACTTGGCTGCGGACTTGGCTGGTTGGATTGGGGAATAGTTGGGCCACTACTCTGCAATTATTTACAGAAATTAGATATTCCAGTTAATTTATACTTACCTGTAGAACAGAAAATTCCTGATGACCAACTTTCCAGGGATTTCTTGTTGGGGAAGAATCTATGAACATAGAAAAATACCTTGTCTTAACTAAATACATGCTTTCCCTCTTTGGTGTAGGCGACTTCAAGGATTTACAGGAAAAACTAAAAGATGTACCTGTTGCTGTTGATAGCGATGGCAGGACATGTTTCATAAACATCTTACGTTCATCTTTTGAAGGACTGCGGAAGGACATACTCATGGAAGAGACACTCCTTAGATACGATGAGAATATTCAATCGTATGTGAGAAAGATTAACTACAGGCGTGATCCTGTTTCGTTGAAATATTTTCAATACCTGGCAGTACTTTTCGCAGAGATTGTTCTGGATAATCTAAAGAATAGAAAATTTGAATTTTTGTACAACCTTAATGAATTTCTTCAGACCTATAAGCACGAACAGGATGTTGGGCTTATAGATGAATTCAGCGAAGAGGATTTGACTAAGCTTGCTTTCTGGATGGCAACAGGCTCTGGAAAAACTCTGATTACACATATAAACTACCATCAATTCTTCCACCATAAATTATTCTCTCCCGACAATATTATTTTGATTACTCCCAATAAAGGACTTTCAAAGCAGCACTTTGATGAATTACAGAAAAGTGGCATTCCTTCAAGACTCTACGAAGGCGGGTTGAGTAGTCGTGGCACACTTAGAGATGAACGGGAAGTTCTGGTTATAGAAATGACAAAGTTCGTAGAAGAGAAAAAGGGTGGTGGTGTAACTCTTCCGGTTAGTGTATTTGAAGGTAAGAATCTTGTTTTTGTAGATGAAGGACACAAAGGCAGAAAGTCAGAGGAGCAAAAATGGGCAAGGTTAAGGAATAGACTCGCAGAGAACGGTTTTGTTTTTGAGTACAGCGCTACCTTTGGACAGATTTTAAGTGAAAGAAATACGGAGACCCTTAAAGAGTATGCTAAATCAATTGTTTTTGATTATTCATATAAATACTTCTATCTGGACAGCTATGGAAAAGATTTCTCGGTACTCAATGTTAAACAGGCAAAAATAAGTCAACGTGACTTTCAGGAGACAATGTTTGTCGCCAATCTTTTATCTTTCTATGAACAACTTCTAGTATATGAAGAAAATAAACATTTAGCAAAAGAACATAATCTTGAAAAACCCCTCTGGATTTTTGTTGGAACAACAGTTACAGGAAAAGAAGAAAAGTCCGATGTTATTCAGATAGTAGAATTTATTAAAAGAGTAATGCAAGATGATATCTGGGTACATAAAAAGGCAAAAGATATTCTAGAGGGCCGTACTTCACTAAAAGATGAAAATAATGAAGATGTATTTAAAACTAAATTTGATTATATCAAGAAAAGAAGTGTTGAATTTGATGATATATACAGGAAGGTTTTTGCAGGAAAAGGGAGTTTTGGGGTATATGAGTTAAAGAATACAGAGGGAGAATTTGGATTAAAGATTGCAGAGAATGACTATTTCGGGGTTATAAATATTGGCGATGTCTCAGGGTTTAAAAAACAATTAGAGAAAAAGGGCATATCCGTAGAACAAGATGCTGTATCTAGTTCTCTTTTTGATGCAATTAAGAAAGAAAGCTCTACCATAAATATTCTTATTGGTTCAAAGAAGTTCATTGAAGGATGGGACACCTGGCGGGTTTCTTCTATGGGTCTCTTAAACATAGGCAAAGGACAGGGCCCCCAAATTATTCAGTTATTTGGAAGGGGGGTAAGACTAAAAGGTAAGGGGATGTCTCTGAAAAGAAGTGATGAGAAAAACTCAGTTCAGTTTTTAGAGATGCTCAATATTTATGGCATCAAAGCTGATTATCTGAGTAAGTTTTTGGAAGCGATTAGGAAAGAAGAGGTTGAGTTTGAGATAATTGAGATACCGGTTACGCCACAGCATGAGAAAAAATGGAAAAGTCTTTATACACTCACTAAAGATGAGAAAAAGAAGTTTGAAGAGGAAGAAATTCTAAGATTAGAACTCGATGACAGAATTCATTTCACAATAGACCTTTTACCAAAGGTGTCAACGTATTTGGCTGAAGAAAGAAAAGAAAAAGGCATCAAGATGGAGCAGATTAGAGCAGAAGTTCAAGAAACGAGTTTGACAGAAGATATTATGGATTTACTCGACTGGGAGAGAATATGGGAAGAGGTTTGTGATTTTAAGATTGTAAAGGGGTATTGGAATCTGGTTTTGGATAGAGAGAGCTTAAAAAATTTGCTCCTATCGGATCGATACAAAATTCTGGCATTGCCAGAGATTATGGAGGTAAAAACTTATGATGATGTAAGGCGTGTAGAAGATGCGTCGATTCTGATTATTAAAAAATATACAGATCTATTTTATAGAAAATATGCCAAGCGTTTTGAGACAGCGCATATGCGTTATGAAAAAGTAACATCAAAACAATTAGAACTTTTTGTTTCCGAAGATAGAAATAGATATTCTTATAGAGTTGAGATTAAGAAAACTGATGAGAAAGGAAAACCAATCAATATAGATCTAATTAAGAAAATAAAGGGGTTGGTAAAAGATCTAGATAAATTAATAAAAGAAGAATCTGAGGAATTGCCGAGGATTTATTTTGATAGCCATCTTTACTTGCCTATTCTTATTCAAAGTGACAAAATAGATAGAATATCCCCTGGCGGCCTTGTGGAAAGCGAAAAAGAATTTGTTTCAGGTTTGAGGGAATATTTGAAAAAGAACAATGATGGGTTTTCAGGCAGTGAATTATATCTCTTGAGAAATTATCCAAGATCGGGAATTGGATTTTTCAATCTAAGTGGTTTCTATCCCGACTTCATTATGTGGATTAAGAGGGGCAAAAGACAAAATATGGTCTTCATCGATCCAAAGGGATTAGAACATACAAAAGGATTGGACGACGAAAAAATAAAACTTAAAGATGACATTAAGCAATTAGAACAAAAACTTGATAATGAGAATATAGTTTTAGAGTCTTTTAT
>JAUWAR010000053.1 GCA_030601965.1 bacterium
TTTCTACCACTTGTTCAAAGTCACCTCTAAGTGCTGCCTGGATATAATCCATTACCTCCAAGTCCTGAGGACAGGCTTTAGTGCAAGTATTACAGGATACACACCTTGTAATCTCGGGAAAGTATTTTAAGAATGTAGAGGCATCTGCTTTTTCCTTTTCAATGTCATAACTGGGATTTTCTGAAGGTGCAAATGGAATCTGGACAAGGAACATACTATCCTCAACCCTTGTCTGGCAAGCCAGAGCCGTTTGGAGTTTATATTCTCCCTTTTTTCTATACACAGTGGAACACGCACCGCAAAATCCCGCTCTACAACCACAACTTCTAAGGAATCTATACCCGGCATACTCCATAGCCTGCATAATTGTGAGAACAGCAGGGACTTTATAGGCTTTTCCCATAATATAGATAGTAACCCAGTGCTTTATATCCTTTTCTTCTATACCCGTTGTAACCGCTTTACTTGCCTCTCTCACTTTATCCATTATACTAAGTTTCCTCTCTGCCATTTTTTCTCCTTACAAATCCCGACAAGTCGGGACTTCTTTAACAGGGTTTGGTACACAAACAGAACCTTGTCAAGATTTTTCCTACACCCCTTTTAAATAAAGTTTCCAATTCATCAATTTCAGATTCGGATGTTGCTACAATAAGTTTCCCTATCTTTTTATGTGGAATATTATTTACGAGGCAAGCCTCATTTTCACAAATTTCATAGAGCATTTTATTCCCTTCAACACAAGTTTTTGCCTTTAATGAGTTTAAAGGATAGTAAATACCTGCATGAATAACTTCACTATTCCGACTACTTGTCTCCTGTCCAAAACTATTATTCCTTTCAACTACCCAGACTTCCCTTCCTTCCCGGGCAAGTTCTGCTGCTACTGCCAATCCAACAACTCCTGCACCAATAATAGTAATATCTATCTCTTGCACTTTTGCAAATCTAATAGTTTTTAGTCTGTAGCCTATATAATGTCTCTGGAAAAGTTGTCAAGATATAATGGAAAGATTGTTATCGTTCAACAGTGAGAGTGCCCAGGGAGTTTATATTGCTCTTGCAACAACATATATATATCGTAATATTTCCTTACCTGCATTCACCATATTATGCTCGGTCTCGGGAGGGATATAAATAGCATCACCTCTGCTAATTACTGACGGATCATGCCCTTTGATTTGTGCCTCGCCGTTGCCTTCCAATACGATTACTATTTCTTCAAAGTTATTTGTGTTATGCGTTCCTACTGATTCACCTGGGTTCAGAAGAACCAGCCCAGAACGCATAGAGACGCTTTCTGGAGGCCCAATGACTTTTCCTGGTCTATCAAGATGTATTACTCTGGGTTTCATTTGTTTTAACCCTCCTTTTTGGAGAAAAGATAAGTGCAACCCCAAATATCAGACTTGATACTATAATAATTACTGCACCAGATGGAGCGTTAAAGAAATAAGAAAACACAAGTCCTATCAAGCAGGAGGCTACACCAAAGATTGCTGATAAAAGAAATATAAACTTGAGTTTGTAAGTAATTTGATAAGCAGCAGATGCAGGATTTATTATCAGACTGAAGATTAAGATTCCACCGATGGTATTTAGGTTTAGTGTAATTATCATCCCAGACAGAATAAGAAATGAATAGAATACTATTCTCTCGGGGATTCCAACTGCCCGTGCAATCTCTCTATGAAAGAGAACAGATTGAATTTCTTTGAAAAAAAGAAACAAAAAACCAAGAAGTACAATCCCCATTATTACCATTAGTATAATATCATTTTTTGATATCATCAGTATATTGCCCCATATAAAGTTTAGCGCCTCTGTTTTTGGTCCTTTAATCATTCCCATTCCGAGAAAGGCAAGTCCAAGAACAATTGAGAAGATTATACCTATTGAGATGTTTGGGTCAAGTTCAGAGCGGTCAGATATAGGTCCTATTAGTATTGCGGAACCGAGACAGAATAAAATAGCCATAACTAAGGGATTGGTACCAAATACAAGCCCAAATATTGCACCAGCAAATGCGGAATGGGACATTGCAACACCTACAAATGGAATACGCATCATTATCACAAAAACACCAACTATTCCACAACTTGCACCTCCAATAATAGATGCAGTAATCGCATTCTGCATAAATTTATAAGATAATATCTCAAGCATATTTCATCGGACATCCATAAAGACTGGATAGTCTATCTTCTTGTAGAGCGTCTTCAATCTTACCTTTATAAAAAATCTTTCCTTGCTTCATTAAGATAGCCTCTGTGCAAATATTTGGTAGATGGCTCAATATATGAGTTACAAATACAATGGTCAAATTCCTCTCTTTATAGATTCTTTCTATTATATCAATTATCTCTCTTTGTGCCTTAGGGTCCAAATTGGCAGTGGGTTCATCTAAGAGCAATATCCTTGGTTCCTGTGCCAATGCCCTTGCAATAGCAACCTTCTGTTGTTCCCCACCAGAAAGATGCCCTATCGGTCTTTCTGCCAGGTTTTTTATACCAGTAACTTCCATTGCAGTCTCAACTATTTCCTTGTCATTAGAATTTAGATGTCGGAATAATCCAATTTTACCAAATCTACCAATCATCACAACCTCTTTTACACTAATAGGTGACCTCGGGTCAATGCTGCACATTTGAGGAACATAGCCAATCTCCTTCCTAATTTGATTTGCTGTCCGATTTGTAAGTTTTATCCCCAAAATTCTGGCAGAACCAGACAAAATCTTGCCCAGACCATTGATTATGGTGAGAAGAGTAGTCTTCCCTGCCCCATTAGGACCTATTATAGCCAAAAATTGCCCTTCATCTATGGTCAGACTGATATTACTCACTGCAATATTCTCTCTATAAGATACTGTAGTATTGTTTATCTCTATTATACTGCTCATTTTAACAACTTAACAGTCATTGCGAGCCCCGATTTATCAGGGCGAAGCAATCTCTATAAGATTGCTTTGTCGCTTCGCTCTTCGCAATGACGTACTCACTCTATCGCCTTAAGAATCTCATCTACATTCTCTTTTAGGGCATCAATATAAGAATCCCCAAGAGGAAAGTTCGTCAAGGTTATATGTGTTGCAGAAATTTCCTCTGCAATCTGTTTTCCAGCATCCTTTCCACTCTGCAGATTGTCAACCACAAGCATTACATCATGGGTTCTTGCCTTCTTGATTACCCCCATAATCTGCCTTGAGGTCAGTTCAGATGGTCTCCCATAAGTAGCAATTATCTTAAGTCCGAGCCATTTTAGAAACTCTTCTTGATATTCCACACAGACAACCTTTGTACCCTGTATCTGCTCTGAGAGTTTTTCTATCTCCAACCTGACTGTATCAATCTCTTGTTTGAAAGAGTTTGAGTTTTTCCTATACCAGAAACCATTTACTGAATCTACTTCACAAAGGATTTTTGTAATCTCATCTACTATCTGGATATGGTTTTTGGGGACCATCCAACTTCCTTTAGTCTCAATAACCTTCTTCAATAGATACCTGTTTTCAACGGAATTTACAAGGTCTTTTATCCACGACTCAAAACCGTGATAAAGCAAAAGTCTTGCATCAGAAAGGGCTCTAATATCCTCTGGTTTTACATCAAAGTGTCCAGGACACATCCCTCCTGGAACTATGGTGGTAACTTCCACTTTATCTTTGCCTACAGTCTTTACTATACTTCCAATCAATGAAGTAGTAACAGCAACCTTCGGGTGTTTAGTCGATGTTTTCGTATAGCCAATAGAGAATAAGCAATAAAATACAAAAACTATGATTGCACTCCACCTTCCATATCTAAATTTTCTCATTTTCTTTCTCCTTTAATTTCTAATCTGTAGTTGTAGGGACAGGTCTTTAGACCTGTCCGAGAATAGAACGGACAGACCTGAAGGTTCTGTCCCTACTGTTTTAGAATTTAAAACTTATACCACATGTAAATTGCCTTTTAGGCATAAGATAAGGGCCTATTCCTCCAGGAAGGTCTACATAGATTTCATATTCCTCATCCAGAATATTGTCAACAGCAATGAATGCTTTAAGGCCGGCAAAGAGTTCATAACTCAATTTGGTATTGGCGACAAAGTAGTCATCAATAGGCTCCTTTGAACTATCCGCTGCGAAATAGTCTGTTACATATTGACTGCTGAGAGAAAGAGCAAGTTTATTCATCGTGTATCTCAAACTAATGTCAATTTTATTCCCTGGTCTCCCACTGGTTTTTTCACCTGGGTCAAGATAGGTATAGTAAATCTTACTCCTAAACCCTTTGCCAAGACCAGTAATAAGACCTGTCTCTATTCCTTTAAACTCAAATTCACCTGTATTTTGAAATAGGAATCTTGGTGGTGGCTCAGAGTTTGCCTCTTTCTGAATAAGGTTATCTCCTTTCATGTAGTAACCGACAATATCTATATTTACGCCTTCTATAATTCGTTGGTTGAGTCCTATCTCATAGTTCCACACTCTCTCCGGTTTGATTGCCTCATGAGATGGAGGAAGCATATATAGTTCATTTAGTTGAGGAGACCTGAATCCTTTATTTATTGCACCTCTCAAAATAGTGCCTTCCATAGGATGATAGACCAATCCCACTTGAGGAGACAAATCTGTGCCAGAAATTTCGTCGTAATTATATCTTCCACCACAGGTAAATATCAATCTTTTTAAAAGAAGTTGCTCATCGTGGAAAAATACCGCATATTCATACTTGTCCCACTCACCTGGGGGTTCCGAAATGCGTTCTCCACCCTGTTGCCTGAATTCTGCTCCTACGGTAAGTTCATTGCCAGTAAAAGCTCTACCCGATGCATTAAGCACTGCGCCATTTGTAAAATCTTTAGAATGCCAACCATCAGAGAACTCATGCTCACCAAAATTGCGATAGACCTTAAAGTAGCTATCCCATCCCTGCCATTTGCTCGTCAAGGTGAGGTCTATTGCACCCCTTTCATAATCGTTCCACACATCAGAAGTCCCTGATTCAGCAACACCGAACGGTTCTTCCTTGTAACCATCAAAATATTTACCGCTGAGAGTTATCCCAATATTACCAATATCATAGCCAAATTTGGCAGTGAAATCCTTGCCATCATATGCAGAATTTGGCAGATGACCATCTGTTAATCTCCAGTCTCCAGTGAGGTAGTAATTAAACCTATTCAGATTTCCACCCTGTCTTAGACGATACTGCTGTGTATTGTGTATCCCATAAGAGAGAGTGACATCACTATCAATGCCCTTTTCTGCTATCTGCCTTGTTATTATGTTTATCACTCCACTAAGGGCATCCGAGCCATATAATACAGACAAAGGACCCCTTATCACTTCAATATGGTCCACATTATTAATAGGTAAGGAGTGAGTAACTGTGCATCCAAAGAGTCCCATTTTTACTGGTCTCCCATCAATAAGCACCATTATCTTCCTTCCCCTTTGACCAATACCCCTTATAGTTACATCTGCCCTTCCAAAGGCACTTGTTTTATGAACAAATAGTCCTGGCAGGGTATTCAAAATATCAGTACAGGAGTTCGCATTTGATTGCTCAATCTCATCCCTTGTAACTATACTTACAGTCGCTGACAAATCCTTTACTGCTCTCTTTGTTCTGGTGGCAGTTACCACAATCTCGTCAAGATAATAGAGTTTCAATGTGTCTTGCCCTGTAACTACTTGACTTAAACCGAACGATAAAATCCCCAGATATAAAAATTTTCCAAACATTCCCCCCCCCTTTCTCCATATAAAATATTACAAAAATCAAAATAGTAACACCCAATGACAAAAAAATATATTATGTCAGTTTTTTGCCGGTGGTTGTCGTGATGAGTTTTCCATGTTTCACTCCTTTTATGCTTATAAGTTTGTTAGCGATGTTTTTTATATCTTTCCCTTTTCCTCTTACAATCAAGACCTCCAAACAGTTGTGTTTATCTAAATGAATATGGGTAGTAGAAATTACTAAGCCAAGATACTGATGCTGTAAATGAGTTAGTTTATCCCCGAGTTCTCTTGTCTCATGGTCATAGACAAGGGTAATCGTTCCCACGGTTTCCTCAGCCCCACCTTTCCATTCCAATTCTACAAGATTCTCTCTAATAAGGTCTCTTATTGCTTCTGACCTTGAAGCATATCCTTTTTTTGCAATGAGTCTATCAAAATCTTCCAATAGTTTCTTACTCAAAGATACACCAAACCTTATCACATCACTCATGGTATTACTTTTCCAAGAAAAATGACACCAATTTAGATTGATGTCAAGTAAAAAATGTTAAATTGTTTTCAATATCGTATCTACTATACGAGGAATTGCTTCTTTAACTTTGGTGGTGCAGTGCTCACTAAAAGTGATGTTATCTTCTATCTCTATAGCATAAATATCAATAAATTCAGGGATTTTATACCCCAATCTTTTTCCAAGTTCAATTGCAGTTCTAAGGTTCACTCCATGTGAATATGATGGACTTTGAGAAGTGCTAAGGTCTTCTATCTTCAACTTGTAGAGTGAACCGGAGTTTCCTTTCTCTGTCTTTATTGAATCAATTATAATGAGTTTATCATACCCAACAATATAGTCCAATAAAGAAATCCCATCCACACTCGCCTCCATAACCTCTATCTGTGGGAAAGGTTTTCTAACCTCGACATCGGTCCGCCTTAGACGGATCTCCCACAGTCTTTTAATCTCATTCGCCACTCTAATCCCCACTCCATCATCTGTAAGAATAGGATTCCCAATGCCTAATATAAGAGTCTTCATCGCCTCAATGTATTGATAATATTCCCTTTACGGTCTCGGATATTTACCTCAAGTGGCATATGTCCTGGCAAAGTATGAGTCGCACACGCAAGGCAAGGGTCATAAGCCCTGAAAGCCATCTCTACCATATTAAGTAAGCCATCGTTGACATTTCCACCTTTTATGAGTCCCTGTGCCGCTTTCTTAATAGACATACACATTGGTGCAGCATTCTGGAGAGTGGCAACAATCAGATTTACCTCTGTGATAACCCCTCTTTCATCCGTCTTGTAATGATGATATAATGTGCCTCGGGGTGCCTCAATAACACCAATACCCTCAGTCGGTGTCTCTGTGGGGAGATTACGAATATTCGGGTCAGTTAATTCAGGGTCTTCTGCCAATTCTAACATCCTTTCTGCCGCATACAGTGTCTCAACTAATCTTGCCCAATGAAATGCCAGAGTGTTATGAGCAGGTTTTCCTCCTAATACATCATACATCTTCTCATACTCAGCCTGAGCTTTTGAAGTGGTCATACCATCTGCCACATTTAATCTCGCAAGCGGTGCTACCCTATAAACCCCACTGTCCTTACCATCTACAAATCCCTTCCACCCCACATCTTTGAGATATGGAAACTTTATGTAACTCCAGGGTTCAACATGTTCCTCAATATGATTCAAATAATCCTCTGCTTTGAACTTTACGAGTTCCTCACCATTAGGGTCAACTACTCTTATGTCGCCATCATAGAAGTTGAGTTTGTTATTCTCATCCACAATACCCATATAATAAGTAAAATGCTTGTAAATATCCCCCACAATAAGGTCAACATAAGTTTTGTTCTCAAGCACTATATCATTAAACAGTTTTAAAAGTAACTCTGCAAATTCAATGCTAAACTTTGCTGTATCTACAATCTTTTTTCTCTCTTCCTCAGTAACAGCTTTAGATACTCCACCTGGCAATCCATACACTGGATGAATGACTTTACCACCCAGGTCTGTCATAATCTCTCTCAATCTTCTTCGGCATTCTATTACCTTACCAGCAGTCTCAAGTCCGACTTTATTGATAATACCCAGGATATTTCTCTCAGCAGTAGGGGCATCCGGTCCCATGATAAAATCAGGTCCACCTAAATAAACAAAATGGAGAATATGGTCTTCTGCCTGGAATATTGCATATAAAAGTTCCCTTATTTTCTTTGCAGTAGAAGTTGGTTCTACCTTAAATAGGTCATCCAGTGCCTTTGTTGATGCCATATGATGGGCAGTGGGACACACTCCGCAGATACGAGATGTTATGCGAGGCATCTCCTCGGCAGGTCTCCCTACACAAAACTGCTCAAATCCACGAAGTTCCGGAACCTGAAAGTAGGCATTCTCCACATCTCCTTTGTCATTAAGAAAAATCTCAATCCTCCCATGTCCTTCAAGTCTTGTT
>JAUWAR010000035.1 GCA_030601965.1 bacterium
TAACTCCATTTAGAATAGACATCAACTGTTCAGCATTCCCAGCATCAGCCTGAATTGCAGTAGCAATCTGACGATTAAGAAGTTTGTTAATTCGCTTGGCACCTGCTTCTGCAACAGCAGCATTGATATCTACAAGAATAACCTCCTCAGCTTCACCAAATTTTGCTATGTCATACGCCGCCGCAACACCCTGTCGGCCGCTTCCAATAACAGCATATCTATAACCCATTATTTCCTCCCTGCCTGACGGTAGGCAAGTTATCTTTAAACCACTCTATTGCACCTTTCCTATCAACTAACTCTTGCCTCTCTGACTTCATATCCTTAATCGTCATTTTATTCTCTCTTATCTCATCAGGTCCTGCAACAACTACATAAGGAATACCCCTTTTACGCGCATACCTAAATTGCTTTGAGAGTTTTACAAAATCTGGATAAACCTCCGTCTCTATACCATTTTCTCTTAAATCTCTTGCAATGTTAAATACATATTTTAGAGAACTTTTATCGAACTGTGTGATAAGCACCTTTGGCTGAGGTTCTAATGAAGGAAACATATTCTGCTCCTCCATTACAGTTATTACTCGCTCCAGTCCTATAGTAGTCCCAACAGCAGGGATGTCTTTGTTGCCAATTTTACCAATAAGTTTATCAAACCTCCCACCACCTGCAAGGCTTCCTATCCTGGGTTTTTCAACAACTGTCTCAAATATTGAACCTGTATAATAATCAAGTCCCCTGGCAAGCCAAAGAGAAAATGAGACTCTTTGTTTTGGAATCTCAAAATATTTTAAATAAGAAAATAGTTCTTTCATCTCTTTTATTCCTTCATCCCCAAAGCCAGAGATTTCTTTTTCTAATAACTCAATGGAATTTATCTCAAGAACAGATAGAATATTATTGATGCATTCTTTTCTAATCCCTCTTTCCTCTAATTCTTCTTTGACCCCGTCTTTTCCAATTTTCTCAACTTTATCAATGGTTCTGCATACCTCAAGTTCTTTTTCACTTTCTATTCCAGCATACTGACATATAGCACTTAATATTTTTCTATTATTAACTATAATTTTAAATTCCTTCCCGCCAGAGGCGGATCTGCCTTTGGCAGAAAACCCAAGTTTCTCAAATATTCCCGATGTAATTGATATAATCTCAGCATCTGCCAGTATTGAACTTGTGCCAACAATATCAATATCACATTGATAGAATTCTCTCATCCTTCCTTTTTGTGGCTTATCTGCACGCCATACAGGCTGAATCTGGTATCTCCTGAAAGGCATAGTAATTTCAGGATGCATACTAATTACCCTTGCCAGTGGAACTGTGAAGTCAAATCTGAGACCCACATCTCTTTCTCCTCTATCCTTGAATTTATAAATAAGTTTTTCTTCATCACCGTACTTACCGGAAAGTATATCCCAATATTCAATAGCAGGGGTCTCAATAGGCAAAAAACCGTATGATTTAAAAACCTGTTTTATTAAAGAAAGCACATACTCCCTCCTCTGCATCTCGCCAGGGAAAAAGTCCCTCATTCCTTTAAGTATCTTAGGTTTACTCATATCCGTTAGCTAACGGACTATTCTTCTCTATTGATAGTTATATTGACCTTGCTCCACTTCTTTACAGGAGTGTTTGATGCAGGGCTCTGAGTTATAATTATTCCAAATTTGTGCTCCTCATCACAGGTGTAATGTATACTACCAAGAGAAAGATTTCTGTTTTTCAAAAGAACCTCTGCTATTTCAAGGCCTTTACCATAAAGAGAGGGAACTTTGACTAACCCAACTCCAATGCTTAGATTTAAATCTATTCTGGTTCCTTTGCTTACACTTTCTCCAACAGATGGGAAGACTTCTATAATAGAACCTGCGGGATATTTACTTGAATAGACCTTTTTGATTTCACCCACCTCGAGCCCAATTTCTTTAATTCGTGATTTGGCATCTGCGAGTTTCATACCAATAATGCCTGGAACTCTTTTCCCTGCTTCACCTGTAGAAACGACCACATTTACAACGCTCTTCTTCCTCACCTCCATATATGGCATTGGGTTCTGGGATATGATGGTGCCATTTGGATATTGGTCACTTGGCTTTTTCTCACTCACAAATACCCTGAGGTCTCTATTCTCAAGCAAAAATCTTGCTTCTTCAATATTTTCTCCTATAATTTTGGGCACTTCTATAAATTGTCCCTGTATGCAAAAAAAGTAGAAACAACCACAAACAATACCAGAGACAATAAGCGATGTAAAAAACGCTGTCCAAAAAGATTTCGCCATAATCCCTCCTTTTTACCTAAATTCTAAAAGATTCCACTGCTATTGTCAAGAAAAATGATGCAAAAAACCTTGACATAGATAAGTTGATGGTTCATTGTTGATAGTTCATGGTTAAAAAACTAATAACCAATAACCATGAACTAAATAGTGTCTGTTGCTTATATAGGTATAGGGTCAAATATGGGAAATAGAAAAAAGAATATACAAAGAGCCATTGAATTTCTAACCGAAGAACACAGCCAAGATGGCTGTGCCACCAGAAAGGTAATGACTGTCTCTTCAATATATGAAACAGAACCCTTATATCATATCCACCAGCCACTGTTTCTCAACTGTGCCCTTTGCATGGAAACAGAATCTACTGCTCAGGCACTCCTCTCTATGACAAAAGAGATAGAGAAAAAAATGGGTAGGAAAAATAATACCTGCCTGCCGTCAGGCACAGGAAGAGGGATTGCCTCCATGCCAGAGGCAGGTCGTCCTTCGGCGACAAGATTTGGACCGAGACTGATTGATTTAGATATATTATTTTTTGATAATCTTATCTTAAGGACAGAAGAACTTATAATACCTCATCCAGAAATTGCTGAGAGAAAATTTGTGCTACTGCCACTTATAGAAATTGCGCCAGACCTTGTCCATCCCGTATTAAAAAAAACTGTGAAAGAACTGTTAGGTAATCCATCTATTGATAGTCAAGTGGTCAAGAAGTTGTTATGAAGATAATAAAATCTATAAATGAGATGCAGAGAACTGCTTTTGAGGTAAGGGAAAAGAATGAAAGAATTGGCTTTGTAGCCACAATGGGTGCTCTGCATAAAGGACATTTATCCCTTGTTGATATTGTAAAAAAAGGGGCTGATGTAATTATCATCTCAATATTTGTTAATCCAAAACAGTTTGGCACATCTGAGGTATCACCTCAAGAAGATTATGAAAGATATCCAAGAGATGTTGAACAGGATATTAAAATATTAGAAGATAAAAAAGTTGACATTGTCTTTATCCCGGATACTTATGAGATGTATCCAGAAGGGCATCTTAGTTATGTAAATGTGCAAGAACTGGGTGAGGTGCTCTGTGGGAAATCAAGACCCGGACATTTCAAGGGCGTGTGCACCGTCCTTGTCAAACTTTTTAATATTGTAAAACCTGATATAACCATATTTGGAGAAAAAGATATGCAACAGGCAATCATAGTAAAAAAGATGGTCGAAGACCTTAACTTTGATATAGAAGTTATTACAGGACCCACTATAAGAGAAAACGATGGACTTGCTATAAGTTCAAGAAATATATATCTCTCAGCACAACAAAGAAAAGATGTGCCCATCTTATATAAATCACTTGTTATAGCAAAAGAAATGATAGAAAAAGGAGAACGAGATTCAACAGTTGTGATAGAGAAAATACGGTCTTTGATTGAGAAAAAGGATGCAAAAATTGATTATATTGACATTGTAGATAAAAAGGATTTAACACCTGCTAAATCTATCAAGGGTGATGTCTTAATTGCACTTGCAGTCTATTTTGGCTCAACAAGATTGATAGATAATATTGTCATTGGAGTTAATCCGTAAGGATTTTAAATAAAAGGCTCACGCCTTAACTCCAACAGGTTTACAGCATTATGACAAAAAAGGGAATAGAGAATAAAGGTATATTATGGTTTAAAGACGTTGCTGTTGCAATAATTGCAGTTTTGCTACTCAGAACATTTGTTCTACAGTCATTCAAGATACCAACAGGTTCAATGGAAAATACACTTCTTGTTGGAGATTTTCTATTTGCAAATAAATTTATTTATGGATTCAGAATTCCAAAAACAGATATTCGTATCTTACAAATAAAAAAACCTCAGAGAGGAGATGTAGTAATCTTTAGATTCCCATTTGAACGCAAGGATTTTGTTAAAAGATGTATCGGACTGCCAGGTGATATTATAGAGATAAAAAATAAACAAGTTTATATAAACGGTAGGGCTCTTCCCCAGGATTATGTAGTGTTTGCCGACCCTGAAATCTATCCACCTCTTAATGTTGAACATTCCGAATATCAGGAATTATGGGAAAGAACAGCATTTAAGAGAGCAGGTGGTAATGTAAGGGACAATTTTGGACCTGTCCGAGTACCAGAGAAAAATATATTTGTAATGGGTGATAATAGGGATAATTCTTATGATTCCAGGTTCTGGGGACCACTTGACCAAAAATATCTGCTTGGTAAGGCAATGTTCCTGTATTGGTCATGGACCAAGGATATTCCAATATACAGATTTCTTGAAAAAGTGAGGTGGAAAAAGATAGGGCTTATAATTAAATAAATACCTAAATACCTAAATATTAAATCAAATGCCTAAACACCTAAATAGTTGGTAGGCTTTTCTTTAGGTATTTAGGAATTTTGGATTTTAGGTATTTGATGTTTCATTTTGGACTTTTAGGTGTTTGATGTCAATGCTTATATCATTAAGGGATAGATATGGAGATACACTTGTAGAACTTGGGAAGGTCAATCCAGATATAATAGTTATGGATGCAGACCTTTCATATTCCACAAGAACCATTAAATTTAAAAATGCCTTCCCTGATAGGTTCTTTGACATGGGTATATCAGAACAGGATATGATGGGGACTGCTGCAGGTCTTGCTGCATCTGGCAAGATAGTATTTGCATCCACATTTGCTATATTTGCAACAGGAAGACCATGGGAACAGATAAGAACCACAATTGCATCCCAGAATCTAAATGTGAAGATTGTGGCAACACACGGAGGTATCTCAGTTGGAGAAGATGGACATACACATCAAGCACCGGAAGATATAGGACTTATGAGAATTATACCAAATATGAAAGTGATAGTTCCTTGTGATGATGACCAGACAGAAATTATAATAAGAAAGGCTGTAGCGACTCCTGGTCCCTTTTATATAAGACTTACAAAACCCAAACTTCCAAAGATTTATAGACTGCCTTGTTCTTTTGATATCGGGAAAGCAGTGGAATTGAGAGGAGGTAATCACCTCACGGGAAAAGATGTAGCATTATTGGCGATAGGTCAAATGGTCGGAGAAGCACTTGAAGCAAGTAAGATATTAAAAAACAGAGGGATATCCGCATCAGTCTATGATATGTGTTCTGTAAAGCCTATAGATGAAGAGACTATTTTAGAGATTTCAAAAAAGGTAAAGGCAATTATTACCTGTGAAGACCACACAGTCATTGGAGGTCTTGGAGATGCAGTAGGTGAAGTTGTAATGAGTAAATTACCGATTCCTGTGTACAAAATTGGTATCCAAGACAGATTTGGACGGTCAGGAAGTTCAAAAGAACTCTATCAGGCATACGGACTTGATGCCCAATCTATTGCAAAAAAAGTAATCAGGTTTATAGTTCATGGCTTACCTAACTATAAATCAGTAATCATGAACCAACAATGGTTGAGTTTGTAGATGTATCAAAATACTGCCTGAAAGACCTAAACCTGAAGATAAATAAGGGTGAACTTTGCACATTGAAGGGAATTGGCAAGACTACATTCTGTAAACTCGCATCAAGTTGTATATTTCCCGATAAAGGCACTATAAGAATAGATGGTATTGTATCAAATCCAAAGAATACTCATTTCATTAAAAGAAAGGTTGCATTTCTGCACGATGGACAGGAGGTAGATGATGGAGTCTTTATTCAAAATAAGACATTAGCCTGGAACCTTACCTATTTTCTAAAGGTTATGAAAAAGTATGATAAATCTGTAGGGACACGACAGGTCGTATCCTTACTTGAAAAATTGGGTCTTGTTGAGAAAAAAGATGTTCTTATATGCCATCTTTCTCATACTGAAACAATAAAAGCAACAATAGGATATGCAGTTCTTAAAGGACCACTGCTTCTTCTTGTTGATATGCCTTTATTTTCCCTGAATCAAAATACACAAACCATGATTTTTGATATTATTAAAACTATGAATACATTTGGAACAACTGTGATATTTACTCTTTCAGGAGGTGGGATTCCTTATAAAACAAGAGAAATCTCTCTAATGCACGAGTGTCATTGCGAGGAGTGAAACGACGAAGCAATCTAAAAGATAGGATTGCTTCGTCCCGATAAATCGGGACTCGCAATGACAGACTACAATGCTCGCAATGACAGACGATGCTAAGATTGGCTAATTTTGTAATCTTTGTTCTATTTTCAGCTGTGTTATACGGCGGGATTAACACTTTCAATCTCTTCAAAAAGTTAAAAGAGGAAATTACCTTGCGAGTATTTATTAAGGAAGATGCAGATGTTAAATCTCTGCTGGGAACTATACGAACCGAAAAGCCAAAGGACTGTGTATTCATTTCAAAAGAAAATGCCTTACGAGAATTTAAAAATAAATTTCCCGAAAGTGCACAGTATCTACAAAATCTCTCTCAAAATCCTTTACCTGCTTCATTTAAAGTAATCCCTTCCAATATAAAAGAGATCGATCTACTTGCTACAAAATGGCGAATGGCGAATGGTGTTCAAGAGGTAGTCTATCCAGAAAAGGATGTCTCAAAGGTCACAATAATAGAAAGGGTCTTTCCTTACACTGCATCACTTGGTGGAATTATTTTTTTACTTACTATTGTTTTACCATACCTGTTTATTAGGGAACAAGGTAATAAATCAGAAATCAAATGCCTGTATAATCTGGGTATATCCTGGTCTTCTGTTGCTATTAAATTTATAATACGGGAGACTGTTGAACTTGTACTTCTTGCAAGTTTGGGTATTTTCATCATCTTTATTCTACATAAATATTACCTATTCCCTACTTCCTACTTCCTACTTCATACTTCCTACTTCTTGTATTTCATTGCTTTTATTGCAATAATTTCTGTTCTTTTTTGTTACACCACAATAAAGAGGAGGATTTACGACCAAAAGATTCACATTTAAAGGAGGCATTCATCCTGTCCAAAATAAATTCCGTACAGAGGGAAAGGCGATTGAAGAAATGCCTGTCCCGAGTTCTCTAATTATTCCTTTTTCACAACATACCGGCAAACCCGCAAAACCTCTTGTTAAAATAGGAGATAAAATCAAGATAGGTGACAAAATTGGTGAGGCAGATGGATTTATCTCTGCAAATGTCCATTCACCTATTACTGGAACTGTAAAAGTAATTGAACCCTGCCCACATCCGATAGGCAAAAAAGTTCTTTCTGTTATAATTGAGAGAAATGAAGAAGAACAATTCTCAATTCTGAACAGGGATTATAGTTCTTTAAGTGCAAAAGAACTTGTTGAGATTGTGAGAGAGGCAGGAATTGTCGGTCTTGGAGGTGCGGCTTTTCCGACTTCTGTAAAACTTTCACCACCTCCAGATAAGCATATTGACACGGTGATTCTTAATGGTTCTGAATGTGAACCTTATTTAACCTGTGACCATAGACTTATGTTAGAACAATCTGAGGAGATATTAAAAGGTGGAGAGATTATAGTAAAAATACTTGGTGGTAATGCCCATATAGGTATAGAAGACAACAAACAAGATGCTATTAAAATTATGGAAGACATTGCCCCGAGGTATGGTTTTAAAGTTTGTGTGCTCAGGGTTAAATATCCAGAGGGTGCAGAGAAACAACTTATTGATGCTATTACTAAAAGGGAAGTCCCATCTGGTGGACTTCCCTTTGATGTTGGTACCTATGTTCAGAATGTAGGTACTGCTATTGCTATCTATGAAGCCTGTAAATTTGGAAAACCACTTATAGAGCGGGTGCTTACAGTTACAGGGGATGTAAAAGAACCAAAAAATATCAGAGTAAAAATTGGAACACCATTTAAGGATATCATTGACTTTTGTGGAGGCTACCAATCACCAGTCACCAATCACCAATCACTAATTATGGGTGGGCCTATGATGGGCATTGCCCAATATACAGATAATGTCCCTGTTGTTAAAGCCACATCAGGCATCCTTATTCTTAGTAATGGAGATGGTCTTCTGCCCAAAGAAGAACCTTGCATAAGGTGTGGGATGTGTGTTGATGTCTGTCCTATGAATCTTGTCCCATCAAGGATAGCAGTTTTTATTGAGAACGAAAAATTTGAGGAAGCAAAAGCACTTGGGGTTATGGACTGTATGGAGTGTGGCAGTTGTGCCTATGTCTGCCCTGCAAAAAGAAACCTCATCCATCTCTTCAAATACGCAAAAACAGTTAAAACCGAATAATCTAAAAATTTAAAAATCTAAAAAATTAAATGACCCTTTGGACTCTGGATATTTTGATTTTTCGATTTTATGTTATCCCTTAACTTACGATGATAAGTGATGGCAAACCTGTGTGCCTCATCTCTTATTCTCTGCAAAAGCCTGAGTGCTAAAGAATCCTTTGGAAGGGCGACAATCCTCCCATCCTCTAAATATAATTCCTCAAATCTCTTTGCAAGCCCAAAGATTGGTATGAATTGGTTAATTGCCTGCCTTGCAGCCCTGACTTGACCTATACCACCATCTATTAATATAAGGTCTGGGACCTTGTCCCACTTCCTACTTCCTACTTCCCACTTCCCACTTCTCCGCCTAACTATTTCCTTCATCATTGCATAATCATCTATGCCTTTGACTGTCTTTATCTTATATCTTCTATATCCTGATTTTTGAGGCCTTCCATTTACAAATAGAACAGATGAACCACAAGCAGACTTGCCGCTTATATTGGATATGTCAAATGCCTCTATACGAACAGGGATTTTAGTTAGTTTTAAAAGTCTTTTAAGTTGCTTTAACGCAAGTGGAATCCTTTCAGGAGATTTTTCTTCTAACCTAACTTTAGCATTTTTTTCAGCAAGTTTAAGTAATCGGGACTGAAAAGTCCCTCCTACAGGAATAATTATCTTGCAGGACTTTCGCATTCTGCGAAAGTCCTGATTTTTTGTTCTGGTTATGATAATTTTATCGGGAGTTTTGCAATTTTGCAAAACTCCCAGCCATTCTTCTAATTCTCTCTTTTCGTCAACTGCTGAAACTACAATCCTTTTGGGTATATAGAAGACATTTTTGTAATATTGAATCAGAAAAGAACGTATAATCTCGCCATCTTCTGAACCCTTTTCCTCCAGAGGCGGATTCGCTTTAAGCGAACTTATATCAAGCGTATAATGCTCCGCAGAGAGCATCTTGCCTTCTCTTACTATTAAGAGTGAACAGACACAAATCTTGCTTGCTCTTGCAATGCCAAATATATCTATATCAATCTTATTCTGAGATACGATAGACTGCTTTCTTACGATTTCTTGGACTGCGTTTAATCTATCCCTTATTTTTGCTGCCTTCTCAAACTCAAGATTTTCTGAAAGTGTTTTCATCTCAGCTACAAGTTGTCTCTCTATTTGCTCTGACTTGCCAGACAGGAATTGTATGAGTGTGTCAACAAGTTTTTTATACTCTTCTTTTGTGATTCTGTTTTCGCAGGGGGCAGAACATTTACCAATATGATAAAGAAGGCAGGCTTTTTTAGGGAGTTTACCCTTGCAGGTTCGGACAGAGAAAATGTGAGAGGCTGTTTTCAATGCCTTTCGCATATTTTTTGCATCTGTATAAGGACCAAAGTATATTGAATTTCCATCTCTTAAATCCCTGGTTGGGAAAACTGCTGGGAATTTGTCTTTTATGGTAATCTTTATATAAGGGTATTTCTTATCATCTTTAAGTCTAACATTATATTTAGGCAGATGAAGTTTTACAAGATTTGCCTCTAATATGAGTGCCTCTATATCAGAATTTGTTATTACATAATCTATATCCTCAATTAAAGATGAAAAGTGGGAAGTTGCTTCGCTCCCCTTGCGGGGTGAAACTGAGAAGTGAGATTTTACTCGGTGATGCAGGGATTTTGCCTTACCTATGTAGAGGATTTTACCATTTTTATCCTTAAAAAGATAGACACCTGGAGCATCTGGGAGGTTTGAGAGTTTTTGTTGGTCCATTAGGGCTTTTATATACAATAAAAAAAGATAAAAGTCAACAAAAAAATTGACAGGGTGATGCTTTTGAAGGAGAAAAACCTTTTGAGTTGCTAAAATAGAGATAAATAATGGAATTAGGTGAGATATGAGAGATGTGTAGATGTAATATTCCCTCCTTGCGCGTTGCTGGTGTGGGGAGAAGAGTAAGTTTTCCAGAGGGTTTGAAAGAAGCGATTTGTTGAGGAGTTGGAGGAGAGAAGATAGCAACATTTGCTGTGTCGTCTGGGGAGACTCCGGATAAGGAATAAACCGCCCATTTGAGTGTGAGGCAATGTTTTTGAGTATTATAAGATGCGGTAAGATTAGTAGGTGGGAACAATACACCATATGAGACAAGCATTTTGGTATAGTCGGGTAGATTGTCAGGAGCAAATATTCTGTGTGGATGAGGAATGGAGCTGTATAGAGGTGGTAGATTTAGAGCCATAAAGAGATTGCCTCCTGTAAGACGGGGTTTTTTCTTGCGACAATAGGATTCCCAGATAGGATGAATAAGGTCATGTAAGTGAGTTTTAATAATGTAAGTCAGCATTCCATAACAGGTTCTTCTCTCGTTCATCTGCTTGGGACTAAACCTGTGTTTTGGATTGCGGAGATGGGCTTTATAGTCTTGAATACTACCGTAATTAGGTGGCTTGGATAGGCGTTTAAAATACCAGACGCCTTTTCGGTGAGAGCCGACACACCCACCGACTTTGCCTGATATAAAGCCCCAGGGTGAAGCTATATATTTTGCCATAAGTTAAATTCTATTCCTCTTTTAATAGGTCTTTTGCCAAGCAAAGCGAAGCATGAGCCCCAGGATGGGCTATAATTATTGCCTGATTGGAGATAAAGAAAAAGGAAAAGGGACGATGGAGAGGGAGGTTTATGATATTTTCTCGTTGCAGAGGGTTTAGTTTTGATAATGAGATTAGGAGGGACAGGGACTATAGCATCGGGTTTATAGAGGTATTTTATTATAGAGGGAGGTATATGATAGAGGTTGCGGGTAGTAGTATCAAGTAGGGTGATACCGATGAGGGGATTAAGTTTTAGGGGTAGTTCAATTTGAATTTTGCCTGTAATAGGGTCATAAGTTTTGTGAATTAAGTATGGTTGGGGATGGAGTATGCCATCAGAGAGAAGTAATTTTGTCCATTGTATATATTTGCCATTCATACAAGGCATATTTGTTTTAATAAATAGACCAAATCCTTCTTTGGTAGGAGAGAGTGGATTCCAGATAGGATTAATGAGGTCTTTAC
>JAUWAR010000045.1 GCA_030601965.1 bacterium
CTCACCACTGGCACCTAATCTGTTCTCTTCAGGTATAACACAATCTTCAAAAATAAGCTCAGAGGTATATGACCCCTTTAATCCAAGTTTCTCCTCATCCCGTCCCGCGGAAAATCCAGGTGTTCCTTTTTCCACAACAAATGCAGATATACCGTGATGTCTTTTGGAAGGGTCTTCTGTAGCAACAAATGGGACTATTTCTCCTATATACCCTGAAGTTATGAACCTTTTAGTTCCATTTATTATATATTTATTATTAACGAGTTTAGCTGTGGTTTTAGTGGCACCGGCGTCTGAGCCAGCATCTGGTTCTGTTAAGCCAAAGGCACCTGCTTTCTCCCCTCGGGCAAGAGGAACAAGCCATTTTTGTTTTTGTTCTTCATTTCCACCAATGTAGATGGGAAAGCATGTGAGTGATGTATGAGCGGCAAGCACTATACCATTAGAACCGCAAACTCTTCCTACCTCCTCAACTGCTATAGCGTAAGATAGTGTATCAAGACCCGCACCACCATATTTTTTAGGAAAAGGGATACCTAAAAGCTCCAATTCTCCCATCCTGCGGAACAGTTTCCAGGAGAATTTAGCTTCTTTATCTAACTCCTTTGCCTTTGGGGCTACCTCGTTTTGTGCAAATTCTCTGACTTTTTCTCTGAACTTCTTGTGTTTTTCGCTTAAAATCATGACTTCAGCAACTCTTTTGCAATTATATTTTTTTGAATATCATTAGGGCGTGTCCAGACCTGAGTTGCCTTTGCATCTCTAAAATATCTCTCAACTGGATAATCCTTTATATATCCATAGCCCCCATATACCTGTATTGCTTTTGTAGATGCAAACATTGCAGTCTCAGTAGCACATAACCTGGCAATTGCTTTCTCTTTTGAAAATAGAACACCTGTATCCCTTTTAATAGCCGCATCATAGACAAGAAATCTTGCTCCAGAAGTTCTCTTTTCCATTTCTACAAGCATATCCTGAACTAACCCGAATTCACATATTGGACGACCAAATTGATGTCTTTCTTTAGAATACTTTAAAGAATCATCAAGACAGGCTTGTGCAATTCCAATAGCCTGTGCAGATATACCAATATCAGTAAGGTCAAACGCCTCTTCTGCAATTTTAAGACCCTCGTCCTTAATCCCTAATATAGATGCCTTATCCACTTCAATCTCCTGAAATTTCAAGTTGCAGACCCCAGAGGCTCGCAGACCCATAATCTCCTGTTTTTCAATAGTTTTTATTCTCTCCCTCTCCACAAGAAAAGCAGTTATATTTCTCTCTGTTCGGGCAAATATAATAAATAGATTTGCCTTCTCGGCATTAACAACAAAATCCTTATTTCCTGATATGAGATATTTATCCCCTAATTTTTTAGCTGTTATTTTTTCACCAAGGGCAAAAGTACCTATAATGTCTCCTTTTGCCAAACAAGGAAGGATTTTCTTTTTCTGTTTCTCTGTTCCATATTTAAGGATAGGTAGGGCAAAAAGTGCATTATTGGAGATGAGGATAGCACTGATAGAAGCAAGAACTCGGGCTATTTCTTCAATAATTATGCAATAACTTAATGTATCAAGACCCGCTCCTTCATACTGTTCTGGCACAATTATTCCAAGAAATCCAAGTTCCGCAAGTTTTTTAATAGCACCAGAAGGGAAAGAAGAGTTTTTATCAATTTCTGAAGATTCTGGTTCTAATTCAGTGGAGGCAAACTTCCTTACCATATCCTGAATTAACCTCTGGTCAGAACTGAAACTTAAGTCCATCAGATTATTTTTATATAATAAATTAGAAGTGTCAAGAAAATTTTCTGCAAATTCTTGTTAATTTCTCCGTTTTTTTCTTGACTTTCTTTGCATTTTCTACTATTTATTGTGAACAAATGGAAAAACAAAGACCCAAAATCCCTTCTGACATAAAGATAGAAGATGTATATACCCCTGAACATATTAAAGAATTTGATTATTCACGGGAACTTGGTGTGCCAGGAGAGTTTCCGTTCACAAGAGGTGTTTATCATAATATGTACAGAGGAAAACTCTGGACGATGCGTCAATATGCTGGATATGCGGATGCAGTTGAATCAAACAAAAGATATAAATATTTACTTAAACAAGGACAAACAGGACTATCAGTTGCATTTGACCTACCTACCCAGATGGGATATGATTCTGACCACCCTCTGTCAGAAGCAGAGATTGGAAAAACAGGAGTAGCCATTGACTCTCTACAGGATATGGAAACTCTATTTAATGGAATACCATTAGACAAAATAAGCACCTCAATGACAATAAATTCAACTGCAGGAATTCTTCTTGCAATGTATATTGCAGTTGCTGAAAAACAGGGGGTTTCTCCAGACCTGCTTTCTGGAACAGTCCAGAATGATATACTTAAGGAATATATTGCCAGAGGCACTTACATATTTCCTCCCAAGCCATCTATGCGTCTTACTATTGATATAATTGAATATTGTAGTAAATATCCCAGATGGAATACTATATCCATATCTGGGTATCACATAAGAGAGGCGGGTGCCACAGCTGTTCAGGAACTGGCATTTACTATTTCCAATGGAATAGCCTATGTTCAATCAGCGATAGATAGGGGTCTTGATGTAGATGTCTTTGGCCCAAGGATTTCTTTTTTCTTTAATGCACACAATAATTTCTTTGAGGAGATAGCAAAGTTCAGAGCGGCAAGACGACTCTGGGCAAAGATAATGAAAGATAGGTTTAATGCCAAGAATCCAAAATCCTGGATGCTCAGATTCCATACCCAGACAGGGGGTTCTACCCTTACTGCCCAGCAATCAGAAAATAATATCGTCAGAGTTACCTTACAGGCACTGACTGCTATTTTAGGAGGTACACAAAGTCTGCACACAAATTCAAAGGATGAGGCATTAGCATTACCATCGGAGCAGTCCGTATCTACAGCATTAAGAACACAGCAGATAATAGCATACGAAACTGGGGTATCTAATGTAATTGACCCTATTGGAGGTTCATATTATATAGAAACACTTACAAAGACCATTGAAGAAAAGGCTCAAGATTATATTAAAAAGATAGACTCTCTTGGTGGTGCTATAAAGGCGTGTGAGAAAGGCTTTTTTCAGCAAGAAATTCATAAAAGTGCATATAAATATCAGAAGTCTATTGAAGAAAATAAGACCATTGTTGTAGGAGTAAATAAGTTCATTTCAGACCATAGACCCCAGACCACAGACCACAGACCGCTCAAAGTTGACCCAAAGATAGCCAAAGCACAGATTAGAAAGATAAAAAAACTGAAGACTGACCGTGATAACAGCAAAGTGGATTCATCTCTCAAAAAATTAAGGCAAGTGACAGAGAGTGAGACTAACTTGATGCCTCCAATAATTGATTGTGTAAAGTCCTATGCAACTCTTGGAGAGATTTGTGGTGTGTTAAGGGAAGTCTTTGGTGAATATAAGGAGAAGGTTGTATTTTAATTATGAAATTTGACCACATCGCTATAGCAGTTAAAAGTATTGAACAGAGTAGTAAAATATGGAAAGACCTGTTTGGATTCACTGAAATCACCGAAGGCACTGAAATCACTGAAAGTAAAGTAAAAGTATCTGTTTTTGAAGTCGGAGATATAAAGATAGAACTTATTGAGCCTTTATCTGATGATAGTCCTGTAGCCAGATTTTTGAAAAAAAGAGGTGAGGGGCTACATCACATCTGTTTTGAGGTAAAAGATATTGAATCTACTTTGGAAGAGTTAAAAAATAAGGGAGCAAAGGTTATAGATGAAACCCCAAAGAGAGGTGTATTTGCGAAAAAAACAATTTTTTTACACCCCAAGAGTACAGGTTCTGTTTTAATTGAGATTTGTGAGATGTGAAAAGGATAGAGATTTTTTTTCAGACATAGGATGTATATCCGAACAAGTTCGGATATCATGCCAATTTGGGGCATAAACGAACCAGTTCGGATATACGGAGTTATGCGAAATTCGGGGCTCATAAATATGAAAAAACAAGGGATTGTCCCGGCATTAACAAGTGTAATAATAATTTCGATTGTAATAATTAGCGTTGTTTCTTTTGTGATTTATAATGTAAAATTAATAGGCCCAGTAATAATCCTACTGGGATTTATACCTTGGATCCCTTTAAGAATTTCTGGTAGAACAATAAAATCAGTTGGTGCGGATATTGTATTTGGAGCAATTGATACAGGAATCTTAGGAATTGCAGCATTAGTAGGAGCAAGTTTCGCAGGAGTGCTTGGCGCAATTATTGGAGGCGCTGTAGGAGATTCAATCACCGATGGATTTGCCGGGTTATTTGAAGGAAAAATCGCAGAGCATTTGAGAAAACATGGGATTGAAGAGGCAAGAACTCCACTGAGTTCTTCTATGGGAAAAATGAGCGGCTGTTTAATCGGAGTAGGAATAGTTTTGGGAATTGCTTGGAGTATATTAGGAATAAGTATTTAGCTGAAGTGAGCCGTTAGACTGTGTGAAAAGTAATCTAAAGTCAGTCCATTCTGCCCCAATTTTCATCTAATCCGAGTATTTCTCTAATATTCCCGATTGTACAAAGTCCAGAGACAAAAAACGGTTTAATGTGTAGATAAAAAGACTTGACAAAAGACTGAGTTGATAGTAGAGTCACTGAAGACACAGAAAGGAGACACTGAAGACACAGAAAATGGAAACACTGAAGGCACAGAAAAATTCCCGTGATTTCAGTGACGAGGAATACCCACATTCTGATATTACTCAAAAGATAATTGGATGTGCTATTGAAGTATATAAGACATTAGGTCCTGGATTTAAAGAATCTACATATGAAAATGCTTTAATTTACGAGTTTAACAAAGCTGAATTAAAATATGAACAGCAAAAACCGATTACTGTTCCTTATAAAGACACCACTGTGGGAGGACACAGGTTAGACTTTCTTATAGAGGATGCTGTGGTTATAGAGTTGAAATCTGTAAAAGAGATTGAGGATATACACAAAGCACAGGTCTTAACCTATCTTAAGGCTACAGGGTTTAAAGTAGGATTATTAATAAATTTTGCAAAATCAAAGATAGATGTAAAAAGAATGATACTGTGAGACACTGAAAACACAGAAGGAGAGACGAAGGAGATATATGAAATATATGGGTTCACCATGGGGGATAATGTGAGGGATAGGAGGAGTTATGGATTTAATGACTGCAATCAAAAATAGAAGGAGTATAAGGAAATATAAGCTTGACCCTGTGCCTGATGATTTGTTAGAGGAATTGCTTGAATCTGCAAGGTGGGCACCCTCGTGGGCAAATACTCAATGCCGGGAATTCATTATAGTAAAAGATAAAACAATAAAGGAGCAACTTGTTGAGACTCTGACTGAATGGAATCCTGCAAGACCTGCTATGAGAGAGGTTCCAGTGGTGATTGTGGCATGTGCCAAACTTAAGAGAGCAGGTTTCCGTAAGGGAGAAGTTATTACAGATAAAGGTGACTGGTTTATGTTTGATACCGCACTTGCACTACAAAATCTCACACTGACTGCCTATTCGCTTGGTTTAGGAACTGTGCATGTAGGTGCCTTTGATGCCAAAGAGGCAGGCAAGATACTTAATGTCCCGGATTATGTTGCTGTAGTTGAGCTTATGCCAGTTGGATATCCGGCAGAGGAGCCCAATCCACCATTGAGGAAAGAACTCTCTACATTTGTTTATAGGGATAAATACGGAGCAACTATTGATAGTTCTATTTAAGGAAAAACATATTCAAGTAAAACTGTTAAATGGTAATTGGTGAGTGGTTAATTAACCAATTAACTATTTAACCATTTAACCAGAAAGAAGGAGGTTGAAAATGGTTGGTATTATTGGTTATGGTTCATATGTTCCAAGATATAGAATCAAAGCAGAAGAAATTGCCAAACAATGGGGAATGGATCCCGACGCTATCAAACGAGGGCTTCTCTTAAAAGAGAAAACTGTACCTGGTATTGATGAAGATACAATAACAATCTCAGTGGAGGCAGGAAAAAATGCTTTAAAAAGGGCAGAGATTGACCCTCAAGAAATTGGTGCTGTTTATATTGGTTCTGAATCTCATCCTTATGCAGTGAAACCTTCAGGGACAGTTGTAGCAGAGGCACTTGGAATTGTCCCTGAAGTGCATATCGCAGATTATGAGTTTGCGTGTAAGGCAGGGACTGAGGCGATGTTTGTATGTTATTCACAGGTAAAGGCTGAGGTAATAAAATATGGGTTGGCAATTGGTGCTGATACCTCACAGGGTGCACCAGGAGATGCTCTTGAATACTCCGCTTCAGCCGGTGGGTCTGCATTTATATTTGGTAAAGAAAAGGTAGTAGCAGAGATTGTGGAGACTTATTCCTACACAACTGATACACCTGATTTCTGGAGAAGAGAAGGTGCTTTTTATCCAAGACATAGTGGAAGATTTACTGGTGAACCTGCTTATTTTAAGCATGTAATAGGTGCTGGAAAAGGCATACTTGAAAAAACAGGGCTTAAACCAGATGATTTTGCTTATGCTGTATTTCATATGCCAAATGGCAAATTTCCATTAACAGCAGGCAAGAAATTAGGGTTCACAAAAGAACAACTTGAACCTGGCTGGATAGTACCTTTAATGGGAAATACTTATTCAGGTTCATCACCTACAGGGTTTTCAGCCACTCTTGATGTAGCAAAGCAGGGTGAGCTTATTTTGCTTGTGTCATTTGGTTCTGGAGCAGGGAGTGATGCGTTTGTGTTCAAAGTAACGGATAGAATTGATGAGGTGCGAGATAAAGCAATAAAAGTCAAGGAACTCCTTGAAAATGATAGGATATATTTGAATTATGGGCAGTATGCAAAGTTTAGAGAAAAAATAATAATGAATGAATAGGGGGACGAAATGCGTGATGTTGCAATTATTGGTTGTGGGATGACAAAATTTGGTGAATTATGGAAAAAATCTATAAGAGATATATTTGTTGAGGCAGGGCTTAAGGCAATTGATGATGCAGGAGTGGAGAATATAGATTCTATGTATGTGGGAAGTATGACATCAGGGCTCTTTGTTGAACAGGAACACATAAGTGCAATTATGGCTGATTATCTTGGAATTGCTGGTATCCCTGCTGTCAGAATTGAGTCTGCCTGCGCTTCTGGAGGGTTAGCACTGAGACAAGGTTTTATAGAAGTTACCTCTGGAATGAATGATATAGTCCTTGTAGGTGGAGTTGAGAAGATGACTGATGGCGCGGATGCGACTTATGCCCTTGCATCTGCTGCTGACCAGGAATATGAGGTCTATAATGGTATAACATTTCCTGGCTTATATGCAATGATTGCAAGGGCACATATGCACAGGTATGGCACCACAAGAAAACAACTTGCACTTGTGGCGGTCAAGAATCATAAAAATGGGGCGTCAAATCCTAATGCTCAATTTCAGCGTGAAACCACAATTGATGGGGTAATAAATGCTACTATGGTTGCCGACCCTCTGACCCTAATGGATTGCTCTCCTGTCTCAGATGGAGCGGCTTGTGTGATACTCTGTCCTCTTGACCAGGCAAAAAAATATACAGACACACCTGTTAAAATACTCGCCTCCTGCGCGGCTACAGATAATATTGCCCTGCATCAAAGAGATGATGTAACTATTCTTAAGGCAGTCAAATTGTCAGGAGAATCTGCTTTTAAACAAGCAGGTATAAGTCCAGGAGATATTGATGTTGCAGAGGTTCATGACTGTTTCACAATTGCTGAGATATGCGCAATTGAGGACCTGGGATTTGTTGCAAAAGGCAAAGGAGGGGAGTTCACTGAAAAAGGAGAAACCGCCCTTGATGGAAAAATCCCTATTAATACTTCTGGTGGGTTAAAATCCAAAGGACATCCTGTAGGAGCTACAGGCATTGCTCAGGTAATAGAGATTGTAGAGCAACTTAGAGGCAATGCAGGTAAAAGGCAGGTAAAGAATGCAAAGGTTGGACTAACGCAGAATATGGGGGGCTCAGGAGCATCGTCGGTTGTGCATATCTTTAGAGTAGTGTGATAGAATAAAACTAATCAATGGAAAATTAGCAATTAGCAACTAGCAATTTAAAATGTTAATTGTTAATTTTGCAATTTGTATTGAATAAGTAAGGAGGTCTTATGCCATCACCAAGATATTGGAGAGAGATACCACAGAGATATAGATTAGAGGCTAATAAGTGCAAAAAGTGTGGAAAAATATTCTTTCCACCAAGACTTATTTGCTGTGAATGTAGAGGACAAGCATTTGAAAAAATTAGATTAAGTGATGAAGGAAAGATAATAACTTTCACAGTAATAAGGGTTGCACCCCAGCAATTTGCCACACAAACACCCTATGTTGTTGCAATTGTGGAGACAAAAGATGAAGTGCGTCTGACAACACAGGTTGCAGATTGCAAACCGGAAGATGTTGAGATTGGTAAAAAAGTGAGATTGGTTTTTCGTAAAATTCAAGAAGAAGGTAAAACAGGCATCCTGTGTTATGGGTATAAGGCAGTATTGGTGTGAAAATCTGGAATAATATAGATATAAAAAGTTAAGTGAAATTTGACAATATAAAGTAAGAAAAGGAGACTAATATGTATCAGATAGAATCAAAAATCAATACAAATAGTCCAGAGTTTAAGGAAAATAAAAAATATATGCAGTCTTGTGTGAAGGAATTTAAGGAACGATTGGAACAGGTTAAAAAAGGTGGACCGCCTTATATGCATGAAAAACACAAGGCAAGAGGCAAAATGTTTGTTAGAGAGAGATTGAAACTTCTGTTTGACCCCAATACCCCATTTCTTGAACTTTCTGCGCTTGCATCTTATGGAATGTATGATAACGAACATGCATCAGCAGGAATAATTACAGGCATCGGTGTTGTTCACGGAAAAGAGGTCCTTGTAGTGGCTAATGATGCAACAGTTAAGGGGGGCACATATATTCCAGAAACCATCAAAAAACATATACGAGCCCAAGAAATTGCTATACAAAATAGACTGCCCTGTGTATATCTTGTAGATTCAGGTGGAATATTCTTAATCACATCCCTCAAGCGATCTATGAACAACTCAAGTTTATTGTCTCGATGTGGTATCATTTTTAAAATCTGGGAAATTAACGCCCTGTCTCGTTTGCAGATTGAGATAAATTCTCTGACTTCGTCTGTGTTCAACTTCAGACTTGACATTCGGGATGCATATTTTGATCTGGAGAAAAGCTCTTCGGGGGTGGGTATTTTTAGTTCTTCCTCCTCGTCCCCATCCTCTTCTGTTATTAGATAAAGGAGATCGCC
>JAUWAR010000029.1 GCA_030601965.1 bacterium
AAAAAGTTTCGGACCCTGTTTCTTCACAATACTCCTAACAACCTCTGCATCGTGACCGGTAGCATCTACAACAAACTTTGCTCTAATCGTCAAAGGGTCAACATGTAGGGATGCAGTTTTTATGGGACTTGAATTCAAAACCAATCCCTCTACTTTCTTTTCTCTTATCATACAGTCTTCTATCTCAATAAGATTAAATATTTTTGCACCACTTTTTATTGTATGCATACCCAAGCAAGAGACCATTTCTATTGCATCTGCTGTCCAATATTCTTCTTTATACTTTTTCACTCTAATCCCAAACTCATCCAATATTTCTTTGCCTGTTTTTTGCACAACGATCTCATTGAATCCCATACCGCCACCCCAAATCCCTCCACCGATAGAGAGTTTACGTTCAAATACAGAAACCCTGATACCCTCTTTACCAAGATAATAAGCACAGACAAGTCCTGAAGGTCCTGCTCCTGCAATTGCCACATCAATCTCAAGTGAATCAAGGAGTTTTGCTGTATATGACTTTATTATCGCAGATGATATTACTATCTCATCAAGCACAATATGAGATACTAATTTCTTTTCTTAATGCGTGTCAAGAAAAATTTATTTTCTTGCAAAAAGGGGATAAATCTTGACAGACTAATTAGTTATTGGTTATTAGTTCATAGTTCATAGATACTAATAACAATAAACCAATAACCGTGAACCAAGAATGTTTATTGATAAGGTAAAAATATTCGTAAAAGCAGGTGATGGAGGTGATGGATGCATTAGTTTCAGGCGAGAGAAAAATATTCCAAGGGGTGGTCCTGATGGGGGAGATGGTGGCACAGGTGGTAATGTAATAATCGGTGTTGATAAGAATCTGAACTCCTTAACCCATCTTTTTTATAAACGGCATCATAAGGCTCAAAGAGGAACCAATGGAAAAGGAAAAAATCAACACGGTAAAAATGGCAAAGATATAGAAATCAAAGTGCCACCGGGGACTGTAGTCAAGCAGATAAACACTCGTAGGGACAGGTCTTTAGACCTGTCCGAGAATAGAATAGACAGACCTGAAGGTCTGTCCCTACTAAAACCTGAGGATTTTATTTGTATAGCAAGGGGTGGAAAAGGGGGTAGAGGAAACGCAAGTTTTGCCACATCTACAAATAGAGCCCCAAGAATAAGTGAAAAAGGCAAACAAGGTCAAGAGAAATCCTTAATTATAGAATTAAAACTTATTGCAGATGTGGGATTTGTAGGTTATCCAAATGCAGGTAAATCCACGCTACTCTCAAAAATATCAGATGCAAAACCCCGGATTGCCTCTTATCCTTTTACAACTCTTACTCCAAATCTTGGAGTAAGAAATATAGACAACCGAAGATTGACTTTTGCAGATATCCCTGGGATAATTGAAGGTGCTCACAAAGGCAAGGGTCTTGGACTTGAGTTCTTAAGACACATTGAAAGAACATCCATACTTCTCTACATTCTGGATATTACTCTCCACCCCTTAAAAGATTACAACACACTAAAAGAAGAAATCAGGCAATATAACCCTCTTATCTTAAAAAAACCATCCATTATTGTTCTGAACAAGATAGACTTGATTCAAAATAAATCTCACATCTCACATCTCACATCTCACATCTCACATCCCATTTTCATTTCTGCATTAAGAGGTGACAATATAGAAGAACTCCTTTTAGAGATAGGTTTAGAGTTAAGGAGTTAGAGAGTTTAAATAGGATGTTTCCCTCTTATCTAAATCTCTCTAATAACGATTGGCAAACGAGGATAGAGGAAGCCTATAAAATTCTTGAAAGATGCGAGTTGTGTGCAAGAAAATGTGGTATAAATAGACTTGAGGGAGAAATCGGATTTTGTAAAGGAGGGTTACTACCAAAGGTTTCAAGTCACAATCTCCATTTTGGAGAGGAGCCTCCTATATCGGGTATCTCTGGTTCAGGAACTATATTTTTCACAGGTTGCACGATGAGATGTTGTTTCTGCCAGAATTATCCCATATCACAACTTGGAGTTGGGAATGAAGTAAGTATTGAAAAACTTGCAGATATGATGATACAACTTCAAGAAAGAAAGGCACATAATATAAATTTTGTAACACCCACCCATTTTGTCCCACAGATTATTAAAGCCCTATTTATAGCCAAAAACAAAGGTCTCCAAATACCCATAGTCTATAATACAGGTGGCTACGATGCTTTGAAAACACTAAAACTACTTGATGGAATAATAGACATCTATATGCCAGATGCAAAATATGGAGACGATAAAATGGCAGAAAAATACTCAGAGGCACCGGGATATGTAGAAACAAATCAAGAGGCTCTTAAAGAGATGCACTCACAGGTATGGGACTTAAAACTAAAAAATAATATAGCAGAGAGAGGGCTTTTGGTAAGGGTGCTTCTTCTTCCAAATGATTCAAATAGTTCAGAAAAGGTATTAAAGTTTCTTTATTCTATTTCAGAAAATGTCTATATTAGTCTTATGACTCAATATTTTCCTGCAAATAGAGCACAAGACTTTTCTGAACTCTCAAGAGGTATTACGATACAGGAATATGAAAGAGCCTATGCTACATTAAAATCACTCAATCTCAGGGGTTATATACAAAAAATATAATAATTCTATTCTACCCTATAAGGCAATCCCCATGCTCTGGTGCTAACCGCCATATGGTTCTTCTTTGATGCAGTTAAATTAAACATATATTATTTAACAAAGCATTAATGCTTCAGTATATAGAGAGTATCTATATCAATTCCTGTTTTATTCTCACCCTCATCAATGATTATTTTTTCAGGTTTTACTACAATAGTAGAACCAGGCAAAGTATCCCTTATTCCGTAGTAGCCAAATTCATCCACTGAGTCCTCGAAGGTAAAGTTATTGTTCTTATCGTTAATAGCTGCTACAACATAGGTTCCTTTATCCACGAGCAGGATTTTGTAACTCCCATCAGTGTTTGTGACCAGGGTTCCCTTGAGATTATTGTAGTTTATATCCTGACCATTTACAAGAGAATCCGCCTTGATGGCAAGCACGATTGCACTCTTCTGACCTTTTCCGCCACTTGTCACTGTTCCTGAGATTGAGCCCTTCTTTGCAGAACACCCAAGGAAAGCAAGACAAGGTATGAGTATAAATAATCTCTTCATATTCACCACCCCCTTTCTTACCTTATTAGATACAAAGTTCTCAAAAAAAGTTCCACAAAACTTCACTTTCTCATAAAATCAGACACCAATATCCTCTACTTTGTCAAGAAAAAAAACTTGCAATATACAGATATGTATTACATAATATTATTTAATGGACAATCTTTCTTATATTAAAAATAGAGTAAGAATTTTCTCCCTGTTCTGCAAATCTATAAAAATCACTATTACTATCTTTTTATCTCTTTCTCTATCTCTCTTTCTATATCTCGTTTTTGACTACATTTTCCTCCTGACATCACCCATTAGAATGATATCTCTTATTATAATAATATCTATACCACTTATCCTGTGTCTGAAAATAGCAATTGCACCCTCTAATGCTGTCTCTCAAATAGAAAAAGAGTATCCAGAGTTTAAAGGAAGACTCCTCGCCTCAATTAGTAAATACCCCAACCAACTTGGTTATTCCCGGAACCTTATAAACTCTATAACAAAACAAAGTGCAAATATTATTAAAAGCACAGATTTCAGGCCAGCAGTAAAAAAGAATGTTCACCCATTTCTAAAATTTCTTCCTGTAGTATTAGCATTTCCCCTTTTATTTTTTATCATAAGCCCAGAAAGGTCATATATTTCTATGAAACGATTGTTTTTGCCCAAAATTCCTTTTTTCTCGCTTGAGATTTCACCAAAAGAAGAGAATGTTGTATATGGCGATAAAGTGCAAATAAAAATAATCCCAAAAGGTATAATGCCAAGAAAAATATATTTCTTCAAAAATGATGTAGCGGAGGTCTTAAGACCTCCATTTATATGGAAACCTAAAGGTTTCCGCTACATTCATACAGTCACGCTTTCTGATTTGAAAGAGGATATTACCTGTTATGCAAAGGTAGGTGATGTCCGAACAGAAGATTGTAAAATCAGAATCTTGATAAAACCATATATTGAATCTTTATCTCTCACTTACAATTATCCAGCCTATACTCGTTTTCCATCTCTTACAACAAGTGTAAGGACAATAAATGCACTTTACGGCACAAGAATAAAAATAAAAGGGAAGGCAAATATAGAATTACAGGAAGTCAAGTGTGAACTTAAAGACCACCCAGTTCTTGCAAGTGTAAAGGATAACGAATTTGAGTTGGCATTCAGAGTAGCAAAAGAAGATAGTTATAGGTTTACTCTTCTTGGAGAAAATGGACTTTCTTCCATAAGCCAGTTTTATCCCATAAAAGTATTTGAGGATGATACCTCAAGAGTTGAAATCATTGCACCGGCAATGGATATGCCTATCCCTGATAATATGTACCTCCCTATTCTCTTTCATTGCTTTGACGATTATGGGATAACAAAAGGCTTTCTTGTGATAAAGGATAGACAAATTCCCGTTTTTGTAAGGGCAATTCATGAATTGCCCCTACACGACACAATTCTTTTATATAATTGGGACCTCACATCTCTTGGGCTTTTGCCCGGTGATGTGTGTGAATATCATATTGAGGTATTAGATAATGACATTTATAAAGGTCCCAAGATTGGAAAATCCAGAACCTATAAGGTGTTCTTTCCAACAATGGAGCAGATATATGAAGAGGTAAAAACTCAGGAACAGGTAATGGAAAAAGGACTTGAAGATGTTGTAGAAAGGCTGAAAAAAGCAGGTGAAAGACTTGAGAATATAATGAAAAACATGGAAACAGGTAAAGAGACAGTCGCTTCTTTTGAACAGATCAAAGGGATACAGGAGGAGATGGAATCTTACAAAGACATAAAAAAAGAACTTCAAGAACTTGCAAGACAACTTGATAATACTATTGCAAAGATGGAGAATACACTCTTTATAGATAGAGAACTTATGGAAAAGATAGAACAGGTCAGGAGACTCTTTTCAGAGATTGAGACAGAAGAGATGAGAGAGGCTCTTAAAAAACTGGAAGATGCAATAGACAAGCATCCAGAGAAACTTGCCTCTGCACTCAAAAATTTCAAATTATCGGAAGAAGAACTCAGAAAAAGAATAGAAAGAACTCTGGCTCTTTTAGAGAGATTCAAAAAAGAAGAAGATTTAAGAAAACTTGTAGATAAAGCACTGGAGATTAAAGAAAAACAAGCGGAGATAAATAAAGGAGAACCTACTACAGAACAATTAGCAAAACAACAGGAATCTCTTGAAAAAGAACTGCAACAGCTAAAAACAGGAATGGAGGAATTGGGGAAACAGGTCCACCTGGCAGAGGAGGAGTCTTTAAAACAGGGACTTAAAGAGGAGACTGAAAGGGCTGAAGGAATTATGGAGAAAATGGGGAAACTCCAATCCCGATATAATCGGGACAAAAAGGCATCTTCGCTACAAAAGCAGACTTTGTCTGAACTTAGCCAATTACATTCCAATTTAAGCAGTATGTATGAAGATTTTGTAAAACAGGGAAAGATGAGTATTATTTCTGATATTCGTAAAGTAGAGACTGAACTCAATCTACTCTCCTTTGAACAGGAAGGCATTGATGTAGCGTCCGATCTCCGTATCGGACGGGAAGTAGAAAGTGCATATATGCAGGAGAATATTAGAGAAGGGGCAAAAAATGTAAAGGACAAAGTTTCTTCTCTTATGAAGTTATCCCCTTTTATTTCTGGACGTGCTCTTGCATATATAGATGGTGCACTTAAAGAGATGGAGAATACAAAGGAGAATCTTCTAAGTGGTAGCCGCCCCGATAAATCGAGGGCGATTAAAACAAGAGACAAGGCAATGGAATTTCTCAACCTTGCAACTCTGGAGCTTATGAAGTCAGAGAATGCAATTATGCAGGCTTCATCCTGCACTGGTATGGGTGAAATGATGCAGCAACTTCAGTCTATTACAAAGGAGCAGATGAGCATCAACCAGTTTGCCATGAGTCTTTTGCCTATGAATTTGGGTCAAGGTGATTTAGGAAAACAACTTGCGGAGATTGCTGCAAGACAGGAGGCTCTTGCCCAAAAACTCGGTCAATTGGCAGAAGGGCTTAAAGGTAAAACTCTTGGTGATATGGGTAGAGTTAGTGAAGAGATGAAGAACCTCTCAGAAGAGATGAGAAAAAGAATTAATGAGGATATCATAAAGAGACAGAATGAGATATTAAGGCATCTTTTAGATGCACAGAAGTCAATTCATACCAAGAAATTTTCAAAGAAGAGGATTTCAGAGCCTGGCGAGAATGTATATCAGAGAAGCCCCGAACAACTAAAACTACGAACAAGGAGAGGCATATCTCAAAGAGACATATTAAATGCTCTTAAAAAGGATTATCCACAGGAGTATGAGCAAATCATAAGGGCATATTTCCGGGCACTTGCGACGGAATAATATTTTTCGGTTTTTTAAATTTTTTCTTGACAAGTTTTAATTTGTATATCATAGTTCTATACATATTATGAGGATATTCCCAAAACCCGAAGGATTTGACTGGGACGAGGGAAACAGAGGTAAAAACTGGACAAAGCATAGGGTTACGGACCTTGAATGTGAAGAAATTTTCTTTAATGAACCGGTTGCGGTTGGAGAGGATAGGTCTCATTCTACAGTTGAGAAACGATGTTCTGCTTTAGGGAGAACAGATACAGGACGATTACTTTGTGTAATATTCACGATAAGAAATGATAAAATAAGGGTCATATCAGCAAGGCCCATGAGTAAAAAAGAAAGGAGGCAAGATGAAAAAAATTCCGAAATTTAAAGATGAGGATGCAGAGCGTGAGTTCTGGGCAACTCATGACTCTACTGAATACTTTGACTATTCAAAAGGAAAAGGAGCAATATTTCCAAATTTAAAGCCCTCTTTGAAGCCTATCTCTCTGAGGATGCCAGAGTCTCTCATAGTACATTTGAAGCTCCTGGCAAAAAAGAGAGATGTGCCTTATCAGTCCTTAATGAAAATGTTTTTGGCAGAGAAAATAAAGGAAGAATTTTCATCTTAGATGTAGAACTGAAAATATGGACTAATTTATAGAAGCTGCAAGGGGACTTAAAGAAAGACAATGTATAAAAACTTTGCCATAATATTATGAAATATAAAGACTTGGAGAGAATTGAAATTTTGGGAGTAACCCTAAAGAATACGAAAAGTTATAGGAGATAAGAAATGCCCAAATTAGTTAAAATGATAGCAATATTATTTTTTGTATTTGCAGGACTTTTTATAATAACAAGTTTTATAGAGGGAGAATGGTGTGGAGGAATAATTGCGATTCCTATGATAGTTTTCGGTATTGCTTTGCTTAAAGGACAAAATTGGGCTCGTGTATGGTTAATTATGCTTCTTGTATTGGATGCGATATTGTTCGCTTCATCTATGTTTCATTTTCCATCTGGTGATATGCTTTATTTTCCATTGAGTGATATTCCAATAGACGGTTTTCTTTCCAACTGGATTTTTATTTTTCCACTTTTTCTTTTTATTTTTTTGTCTTTGCACGCAATACTTATTTATTATTTTTGTAGAGCTGATGTAGAGCAAGTTTTTATCTCTAAAAAATTAGAAGATAGATTTGACCAGGAAGAAGTGGACGAGGAAAAAACTTTCGATGAGGAATTTTATGATAATCCTTATCAAAGTATCAACAAATTGCTTGATAAGAGGCTGGGAGGATTTCTTGATAAAGTCAAGTCCAAAAAATTGGGAGATGGATCTAACCAGAAAGAAGAAGACGAGGAAAAAACTTTTAATGAGGAATTTTATGATAGTCCTCATCAAAGTATCAACAAATTACTTAATAAGAGAACAGAAGGATTTCTTGATAAAGCCAAGTCCCCAAAATTGGGAGGTAGATTTGACCGGGAAGAAGGAGACGAGGAAAAAACTTTTGATTATGATAATCCTTATCAAAGTATCAACAAATTGCTTGATAAGAGGCTGGGAGGATTTCTTGATAAAGTCAAGTCCAGAGAACTGGAAGATGGATTTGAACGGAAAGAAGGAACAACGAGATATAAAAAATTTGAGAGACTGAAAAAGATGAGAGAAAGAAAATTAGCATTTTCTGGGTTAATATCTATGTTTTTTCTAATTCCTTTAGGGTCTTTTTTTGGCTTGAAGATGAACTGGATTTTATATATGCTTTTGTTGGGAATAACGACACTTGTTTTAAATAGAATGATTGTTTGGGCTGGTTATTTAGAAGAGTCAATCATTTTTCAATCTATGCCTATGAGGAAGATTACAAAAAAGGATACCATTAAACATTTGATTAAAATGTCTATGATAGGGATACCTATAGCAGTAGTTTTTGCATTCGAATATAGTTTGTACACTCAAAATGTATCACATTTTTGGGCTTATTATATTCCTGGTTTTTTAGCGTGTTGGGTATCGTCTCCAACTTTAATTACAATTCCTCTGGCCATTGGGTTATATAGTTGGGGAATCTTTACATGGGGGATATGATGACAAATTCAGGCAAATCAAATTACGAGAACTGTAAGAATTTCCTTGACGACAAGTTATGCGATCCTTTTGTAATTAAAACTTTTATATGGGAAGAGGTTTCTCCTAGCAAATCACTCTTCCCTGTGACTGACAAGGATATTGAAAAGGTCAAGGAAATCTGTTCCATGTGCAAGAATTTCACAAGAAAGGAGTAATTCTACAATAATAAGGGCCGAGGCTTGTCCTCGGCAAGGTAAGTTTAAAGGAGTTAATCCGTAGCCCAGCCCGGAACTTGTCCCGCATATCTATGTGCGGGAGGGCTGGGAGAAAAGAATGGGAATAAGATAAATTTCCTTTCCCAGCCTTAAAAGGCTGGGCTATTGATATTCTTATGCGAAGAAAAAACAGAGTAAAGAGATGAAAGGGAAAAAGGATAAGCGAGCACTTAGAAATCCACCAGGTAAATTATTGACAGGGAAAGGTCCAATACCCGGTGACCTGGGTGCATTTGGAACTGTATGGGGAAAGTTTAATGTTACAGGGGACCAGGCAGAAAGAATGATGGGCTTTAGACCCAAAGAGGGTGCGATAGGTGTAGTTCTATCAAGACGGAAATACACGGACAAAAATGGAAAGGTAAAAAAAGGAATATTCGCTTCAAGTCTAATGCCACGTAAACCAACTATGACGGAAAAGCTAAAAGCTACGCATGAACGGATGAGAATAATGCGTCACATTGTGCACAAATACCATGCTGACTTAATAGTTCCTATCTGGAACCCCCTTATAAAAGATGATACTAAAAAACCTTATACCGGATACCATTATTTTATGAGTTGGAACTTAAAACATGTCGGAACCGCACTTAATTGGAAAAATCTGCTTATTTCAAACGGACCATTAAGGCCTATCGGAAATATGTGTACACATTGGTATGACCCTGATACAAAGGAAATCAAAATTTATCTCCCTTTAACTATTAACTATCAGCCGTTAACCATCCACCAAATTGGTATTGGTATAATTGATACTATTACAGGTGACTTCTTCCACATAGCACCGGCGGAACTAGCTGGGCTTGATAAATCAAGCCCCTACATACTAACCTGGAAATTAGAAAACATAAGAAAGAACTATAAACCAAGAAGCCCAGTACCAGGCACATTTGTTTCCCGTTTCTATATCTATATGTATTATAGAAGACAAAATTCGTCATTCGGATTTCGTCATTCGGATTTTACTTATAGTTCCTCTAGATCTTCCAGAATACGGTTCTACAAATACTACAAAGAAAGGAAATACAGAACCGGCAAGAATACCATAATAATAAAGGTTGAGAACTGACCCAAAAAACCACTATTCTATATACACTTCTACTTTTTCCCCTGACTCATCATCCTCAACATCTACTAACTTAAATGGACCCTGTTCTGTGAGTGACTCATAAATCTTTTCAATCTCTTTAAATCCTTCTTTGTCTAATTTTATTCCCTTTTCTTCCATCTTCTTTCTTGCGTGCTCTGGAATGCCAAATTGAAATGCACCCCCTAATTTTATACCAAGTTTGATAACCGAAAGAGGTATATTGACTTTTACTTTTGTCTTATCATTTTCATATACCCTGACTTTGAGCCATCCTGGTTTTTTATGTTGTTCTTTTTCTTCTCCCAGTGCGTCTAAAAGCCTTGCTGCCTCTTCTTTGTTTATCTTACCCTCTTCCAACATCTTAAGAATCCGTAATCTCTCATCCATATTACCTCCCCTTGTTATAAAATTGCTTCGTCGTCCGTCAGCTGACGGACTCCTCGTAATGACAGATAGAGTTCGTCATTGCGAGTCCCGATTTATCGGGACGAAGCAATCTTATCTATTTCTCAATCTTTTCTATCCCTTCTTCTGCACTCATTTCTCCATCCTCTATCTTCTTTAATATCACCTTTATTTTTGATTTTCTCGGTCTCTTGGACGGAATGATTTTAACAAATTGACAGATACCGATGATGATGAGGATAATAGGCCAATCCCTTCCCCATGAGAAATCAAAAACTCCTAAGTTACCCAACCAGATGAAAATACCTATAACAATAAGTATAATTCCCCAGAAAATTCCCGATCTTCTTATATGTCCATACATTCTCCCCCCTATTTAAGTAATTTTACTGCTTCATCTACTGATATATTTCCTGCCTCTAAATCCTCAAGTATCTTTTGCCTGGTAGTATCTTCCTCCACCCTATAACCCATTGCAGCTATCACCTCATTCAGTTTGTTTCTTACAGTAGGATAAGAAACTCCAAGTTCCTTTTCCACTTCTTTTATGTTTCCTCTGCACTTCACAAAAATCTTTATAAATTCAATCTGGTCTTCACTAAGATTCAAAAATAGAGTTGGCAAAGAAAAAGAACCACTAATCTCCGTGCCGCAACTTGCACACTTAACCCTTGTAATCACCGTCTCTCTACTGCAAACAGGACAATTATTAATAAATTTCATCTTCATATTAATATTATGAATTATCAAATCAACTTTGTCAAGAAAAAAATTAAAAAAAATTAAAAAAATTGATAATTAGTTTATAGAGATTTTATTTGACATCATAAAGGGAAATGGATTATGTTAGAATATGAACCAATAACTAATAACCATTTTTTATGAAGGCTATTTTTCATATCCATAGTTCATATTCATTTGATGGAAATATCTCCCCAGCAAGGATAATTAAAGAACTTGAGAAACTGGGCATTGAATTTGCAGCTATTACTGACCATGAAACTATTAAAGGGGCATTAGAGGCAAAAACTATTGCTAAATTAAATATTATAATAGGTGCAGAATATACAACCGACAAAGGGGATATTATAGGCCTGTTTCTTAAAGAAGATGTGGTTTCAGGTAGCCGCAAGCTTCAGATTGCGAGAGAGGTAATTTCTCAAATCAAAAAACAGGGGGGGATTGTAGTTTTACCACACCCTCACAGGGGTCACAAGTTAGACGAGGAACTTATAAATTCTGTGGATGTAATAGAGGTTTATAATTCAAGGTCAACCAAGATTGAGAATCAGAAGGCATTAGAACTTGCTAAAAGATATAGCAAACCAGGGATTGTAGGTTCTGATGCACATTTCTTACAGGAAATCCCATTAACAGAGATGGATTTTAGCGACTCCGATAAATCGGAGTCGCTACAGAGTTTAAAGCAGGCAATTCTTAATGGAGATGTGCGGATAGTAAAGACTGAAAAAAGTCCGAGTTACTGGAGAATCCTTACAGGATTTATAAGGCTTTACAAAACAAAAGACCCCAGAATTATAGTTTCGTGGATTAAGAAACTGCGGGGGTATCGTATTCATCTCTAATTTCACCAAAGAGTTCTTCAAGGATGTCTTCAAGGGTAACAAGTCCAGATGTCCCCCCGTACTCGTTTTTGACAACAGCAAGGTGCTTAAATTCTTTTCTCATCTCAGTGAATAATGTTGATATTCTTTTCTGCTCGGGAACAAATATACAAGGTCTTAGTACCTCTTTTATGTCCTTGACATTTATGAGGTCTCTTACATAAACTATTCCTGCTATATTATCTCTTGTTTTAGAGAATATAGGAATTCTCGAATGACCGCTCTTTGCAATAATATCAACGATATCTTCTGGTGTAGAATCTATAGAAGCTGTCCAGATTTTAGAGGCAGGAATCATTACTTCCTCTACTCTCTTGTCTCCAAACTCAAGAAGCCTCGTGATTACATCGCTTTCTTCCGCAGTTAGTGCCTCTCTTGAAGCATAATATATCTCCTCTTTACCAAACTTTACTTCATCATCTTTTAAAGAGACTCTTAAAAGTTTTAATATACCTGTATAACTTATTCTTACAAGA
>JAUWAR010000151.1 GCA_030601965.1 bacterium
CAGCTATTGAGTGGTCAAGATATCTTCAGGAACGTTTCTCTTTGCCGTCTGATAGCGGTCTTTACAGAAGTACTTGGATCATTGATAAGAATCACAAGGAAGATCCTTATGTCTCTTATTTGTCTCTATCTACCCATAAGAGTGCCGTTTTAATAACACCCAAGGTGTATATGGGTGATAATTTTAAGATTATGAGGGAAGTTTTCATAGTAGGCCCCATTGTTCTTGATCTGAAGGGTAGAGACTATATAAATACCTGGTCATACCTGTTGCCCATTGAAGAACCAGAGACTTTGAAGATATTGGAACTCCTGCCAATTTCCCCTACGGAAGAAGAGTTCACTGACATACCCTATACGGCTACAGCAACAGCCTTGGTGATTGATCATTCTGGCAGTATGGGAGACAAAAGAAAGCTTGAGTTAGCTCAAGAGGCTGCGAGATCCTACATTGATTCTGTTCCAGAAGAGGACTACGTTTCTGTCGCTGGATTTTCTACAGATGCCAGTTCAATTGTTGGACTCTCCTCTGTAAAAACATCCAAGGAGAAATTAAAACAATGTATTTTATCTCTTCACAGTACCTCTTCTACTAATATTGGGGCTGGCCTAAGGGTTGGCATAGAACAGATTTTTGTCGAGGGACAAAAACCCCAGAAACCCATTATTCTTCTTCTTTCTGATGGAATGCACAATACCGGTGAACTCTGGCCCTGGGTGGAAGAGTGCAAAAGAAAGCAGGTTAAGGTTTATACTGTAGCCTTTGGTAGCGATGCTGATCAGGTGACCCTTTGCAAGATTGCTTATCAAACAGGAGGTCGCTGCTTTCCGGCTGGCATAAAAAACCTTTCTCATATATACCATAAAGCTAACATTTATGTGCACAATAACTCCACCCTTTTTGCCTCGAGTGATTGGTTGAAACCCGGGCAAGAGCTAAAATATAAGGTAGATGTTCCATCTGATTTCAGAAATCTGACTTTCTTTACCAATTGGCAGGGAAGCTCTATCCAGACAGTTATTGTTAAGCCAGATGGCACGCTTATATACCCTTCTTCACAAATGGGCGACTACCAGAAAGGCAATACTTATAGTATATTTAGAGTGCCAGCAGAAACAGGTATTTGGGAATTGAGATTAAGTGGTCAAGATTTGCCTCAAGAAGGTGAGCAGATCAATGTCTCTATATCGGGAAAATCTGAAACCTATTCCAACTTTCTTACTTTCCAGCCAGAGTACAAACAGGGCCAGAGAGTATTGATAAGGGTTGAAGTAGCTGATGTTGCTGGTAATCAAAAAATACCTTTAGAAAATATAAAGGTAAAAGCAAAAATCGAAGGACCTACTCCTCAACTCCTCAAAAAGGTTGGAAAAGGAAAATTCGAAATAAATCCATTCACGATTCTGATTGGACTTTTTCTTAAGAAACAAGAGATTGACCTTTATGATGATGGTGCCCATGACGACTATGACTTGAAAGATGGAATCTATGGTGGTACTTTTTTGGGTGGTGATATCCTTGGTCCTTATCTTGTTACAGCAATTATAGAGGGACAATCTCAAGGGAAGATTATATCTCGCCAAATCCAGGAAAGTTTTCAAATCGGACCAATACAAAATAATAAGCTTACAATTAGTGATTTTATTCAAATCAGGCACAGATAAAGATAAAAGGTGTGTAAGAATGTGTGCAGGATAGAAAAAGGGTCAGTCCTCCAGAGAAGAGGTCTTAGAGAGGAGCTCCATATTAGAACTATTAGAAGGATTAAGAATACGCATTAGCTCTGTAGAATCAATTTTAGCCAAAAGATCTTACTTCTGTAATTGGAACAACCTGTACAAATGCTCAGATAACTTTTTTAGAAAATCAAGGGGTAGCTTTCGAAACCAGTATTTGAGCGTCCGATACTAAATAAAACGACTAGGACAGTGAACAGTGCTTTGTCCAAGAGTAAGATTGAATCGGGAAAAGGGGGATTGCTAAAAGAAATTTAAAATATCTAATATCCAGTGCTAACTTTTCATATTGCGAACGAATAGATCAATTACAGGAAAACATAGTTTAAGTAATAAAAACTGTTTTATACAAGAAAAAAATAGAAAGGAGGCTTTTTATGTCTACTCA
>JAUWAR010000052.1 GCA_030601965.1 bacterium
ACCACCATCTTTTTCCAGTAGCATGGCTTAGAGAAAAGGAGCCCGAAAAAAACGCTAATTGTGCGCTAAATTGTATTTTGATTGGTCGAAAGGCCAATGTGAGAATCTCTGCAAAGGAACCTATTAAGTACTTATTGGAAACAAGTGAAGCCAGTGATTTAGGCGAAGCTGAAATCCGGAGGCGTCTAGCGACTTATTTTGTTAAGTTTGACTTGTTAGCAGAAGGGAATTACGATAGATTTTTGTGCGAAAGAGCAAAAGCATGCGAATCTGCAGTAGAATCTCTCTGTAGTGGTAAGTCTTGGGCTCCTAAGAATGAATAGTATAGTTTCCATCTTAGACACATTATGGAATCTGATGAAGAACAAGTGATATCGGGGCAATAGTAATCGAATAAGACAAGAACTATTAAAGGGCAACAGTTGAAAAATAGGCAAACACAAATCCAGTCAAAAACTGCAAAGGAGGAATTGTGGCTAAAACATTAAAAGATAAAATTAAAGAAATAGTCAAGGATGTATATTCAGAACTTGGAAGCAGTGATTTTTTTGATGAGAAATCATTTCAAGCAGCATTGGCAACAGGTTTTAAAAAAGCAGGTCTGTCCTATTTGAAGGAGCTTCATGTGGAGATTTTATATAAAGGAGAAAGAATCAGACCAGAAGGAGGATACATTGACTTTATGGTTTTTGATAAAGAAGAAAAAGAAGGTATCCTTATTGAACTTAAGCATACAACCTGCAAAAAGGATGGAAGCTTTGGAGGAGAGTCATCTCAGGCTGTCCCTCAAGCCTGGCTATATATAAAGGCCATCAGAGATAAAGAAGGTCGTTTTCCTCAATTTATAGGGAAGAAGATAAAAGATGTATTGGTAATTAATTTAGAGAAAGAAGGTGGTGCATTTCCGGATCTCATAGGAGATAAGATAGAGCATGTATTGATGAAGGGCAAGGTATTGCCTGATAAATATTTTAAGAATCTGGAAATATGGAACATCCATTCGGAGCTTACAAAGGAACAAAAAGAGGAAAAATGCCCACAATAAACCAAAAATTAAAAGAAGCTAAATTCGTAATTGTCCTCACTGGGGCAGGTGTGTCAGCAGAGAGCGGAATACCTACTTTTAGAGGAGAAGATGGATTATGGAAGAACTTTCGAGCAGAAGACCTGGCAACACCTGAGGCTTTTGCCAGAAATCCAAAATTTGTATGGGAATGGTATCAGTATAGAAGAGATATTATACGAAAGGCAGAGCCAAACAACGCCCATTATACCATTGCTAAAATAGAGAAATTAGTGCCCAAGTTTCTTTTAATCACACAGAATATTGATAATCTACACACAAAGGCAGGTGCTAAGAACATAATTGAGTTGCACGGCAATATCTTCAGGAATAGATGCAACAGATGTGGTAAGAATTATGGAGAGATTTCTGACCCTACACCTCCCACTTGTCAATGTGGAGGTCTTTTAAGACCTGATGTAGTATGGTTTGGTGAATCCATTCCACAGATAGAAGAGGCGTTTCAGAAAAGTTCTGAGTGTGATTTTGTATTAGTAGTGGGAACATCTGGATTGGTAGAACCAGCCGCATCTTTACCATTTATTGCCAAAAGCTCAGGGGCATTTGTAGTAGAGGTAAATTTAGACAGAACTCCAATTAGCGAAATTGCAGATGAAAGCCTATTTGGAAAAGCAGGAGAACTTCTATCTTCTCTAATGTAGCGGAGGTCTTTAGACCTCCATATATGGAAACCTAAAGGTTTCCTCTACATAATGGCTATAAAATTTGAGAGAAAATTCTTTCCCAAAAAGGAGATTAAACCCCCTCCATATACATTCGCTATCTTATTTATTCTTCTCATCGTTCTCATCTTCCTTGTAAAGATATTCTCAAGACTTAGATAAATTTTTTTATTGACAAATACGATACTGTAATATTAAGAAAATGGAAGGAGGTAATCACCTCAAAGAGGAATTTATGGGACTTACAGTACTTGAACTTGAAGTTGCAAATCCTGCTAACCCACAAAAAACTGAGAAGATTGAGTTCTTAATTGATTCTGGTGCAATCTATTCTGTGGTGCCTATATCTATACTTAAAAAATTAGGTATTAAACCAATATCAGAAGAGGAGTTTAGGCTTGCTAATGGTCAGAAGATAATTCGGAAAAAGGGGATTGCGTTTTTTAAGTATCTGGATAAAGTCGGCGGTGCTGATGTTATCTTTGGTGAAAAGGGTGACAGTATATTGTTAGGTGCTTTTACACTTGAATCTCTTGGATTGGTATTAGACCCTCTTAAGCGAGAGTTAAAGCCTTTGCCAATGATATTGGCATAACTTTTTCACTCCCACACCCCAGCAATCTTCTCTCCACAGAATTTGCACTTTCCGTTGACTATATTGTTCTTGAGCACTGCAAAGTGAACTCTTTTTATTAATACTTTACCACACTTTGGACAGAATGTAGAATTTGCTTTATGTCCGGGGACATTTCCAACTGTTACATACCTTAACCCCTGTTCCATTGCAATCGCTCTTGCTTTCTCAAGAGTCTTAATTGGAGTTAGTGGTAGATTCTTAAATTTATATGATGGAAAAAATCGGGAGAAATGGACAGGGACATCTGGCCCAAGATTCTCATATATCCATCTTGTCATTCTCTTTATATCTTTTGGACTATCATTATAAGTCGGTATCACAAGATTCACAATCTCAAGCCATACTCCAGATGCCTTTATAATCTTAAGAGTATTCAATACATGCTTGAGTGAACCATCAGGTATTGCAGTTGTATAGAATTTCTCTGTAAACCCTTTTAAATCCACTGTAACAGCATCAAGGTATTTAAGCAGTTCTTTCAAAGGCTCTGGGTTCATTACACCTGATGTATGAACTATGTTCTTGAATCCCTGTTTTCTTGCAAGTTTTGATATATCAAGCACATATTCATAGAATACAGTGGGTTCCGAGTATGTATGAGAAATACCAATACATTTATGTTTCTTTGCCTGTTTCACAATATCTGCTGGACTCATTTCATAAAATTCTATATCTTCAGGTTTTACCTGTGATATGTGCCAATTCTGGCAGAACTTGCATCTCATTGAGCACCCTGCAGTTGCTATACAAAAAATATCACTGCCAGGGAAGAAGTGGAGCACAGGTTCTTTTTCAATAGGGTCTATATGAACTGCAGAGGGTCTACCATAAACAAGTGAGTAAAGTGTGCCATCTCTATTCTCTCTCACCTGACAAAACCCTCTACCTTTATCTGGAATTACGCATCTCCTGAAGCACAAACCACACTGGACAAGGTTATCTTCAAGTTTTTTATAATACATCGCCTCTTTAAATTCCTGAGGAACCATACAAAAAAGGATTAATGGAATGAGCATTTTCACAACACCTCACATCTCGTTTTGCCCTTATAAAATTCCAATTCTACCTTATCCCTCTTAACCAAAAACTCGCTTGATTTCACTATCTTTTTATCAGGTAATTTATAACAAATATTATACCCCCTTTTTAATGTCATCCTTGGGGATATACCAACAATCCTTGTCTCAAGAAAATCCAATCGTTCCCTATTTCTTTGTAAAATCCTTGCAAAACACTGCTCAAAATCACCCTCAACCTCATCTAAATACTCTTGCTTCTGATATATTAAATCCTTTATTCGTCTTATTCCATAACTTCTCTCAAGCACCAAAACCCTTTCCTTGATAATTTCTATCTTTTGATTTAATCCATTTCTTATTCTTTCTTCAAAGGAGTTAATATTAAGAAGAATTTCATTCTTGTCTTTTACTGCTATCTGTGCCGCTCCTGTGGGAGTTGATGCCCTTAAATCCGCTACAAAATCAGCTATAGTAAAATCAATCTCATGCCCGATCCCGGATATTATAGGTATCTCTGAATTATATATCGCCCTTGCAACTACCTCCTCATTAAATGCCCATAAATCTTCTATAGAACCGCCTCCTCTACATAGTATAATTACATCTACTTCTCCATACTCGTTTATATCTCTTAGCGCATTTGCAATATCATTACCCGCACCATCTCCTTGCACCTTGCTACCCCTCACAACTATTTTGCAATAAGGACACCTCTCCTTTATAGTCCTGATTACATCCCTGATAGCCGCACCACTAATAGCAGTAACAATACCTATCTTCTCAACAAATTCAGGAATAGACTTCTTGTGTGCACTATCAAAAAGCCCTTCTTTTTCCAGTTTTCTTTTAAGTTCTTCAAATTTTATCTGGAGTTCACCTATTCCAGAAGGATAGACTTTATGGATTATAAGGCTATATCTTCCTCGTTTTTCATATAGAGATAGCTCGCCATAAGCCTTAATCTTTATTCCATTTCTTATTTCTATTGTGCTAAAAAACCTATCCTGTTCAAATATAATACAATGGATAAGGGCATAATCATCTTTCAGGGAAAAATACAAATGTCCAGATGGGGCAGGTCTAAAGTCTGTTACCTCTCCTTCAATCCATAGTGGCTCAAAAGACCCCTCCAATAGATGCTTGATTTCTCTTGTGAGCTCTCTAACTGTATAAACCTTCATAACTTCGGAGTTAAGGCGTTAGCCTTTTATTTTTTATAAAATCCTTACGGATTAACTCCTTTAAACTTCACCGCCTTATCAATCCCTTCTGTGATAAAAGACTTAATCATCAGACAGGCTTTATCAATACTTTTTTCAATAATAGGAATTTCTTCTTCAAATGGAGATAGTACAAATTCTACAGCATCACCAATCAGGGGACCAATACCAATCCTTAGTCTTGGAAACGCTTTTGTCCCAATCTTTTCAATTATAGAATCCAATCCCTTGTGTCCTCCACTACTCCCATTTTTTCGCAACCTTATCTCACCAAGAGGGAGATTGAAATCATCAACAACAACAAGAAAATCTTCAGGATTAACATTATACTTTAAAAGAACTCTTTTAGCACTAATACCAGAATTATTAACAAAAGTCCGTGGTTTAATCAACACGACTGACTTTTGACTTTTGACTTTTGACTTTTGACTTTTGAGCCTATCTATTACCCTAAACCCTACATTATGTCTTGTCTTTTCGTATTTTTTACCGGGATTTCCTATACCAAAAACTATCTTCACATTGGTTTTATGAACTATCAACTATCAACTTTCTCTTCCTTCTTCTCTTCTCTCTCTTCTCCCTTGTCTTCTCTCTCTTCTCTCTCCTCTCCCTCCTCTTTCTCCTCTTCCTCAATTTCTTCGGCGACCTCAGGTTTCTCTTCCTCTACAACTTTTGGAATAAGTACGGTCACAATAGTTCTTTCAAGGTCTTCCAGAGGACGACACTCGCCTGTATCCATGTCTTTTAGATGTAGTGTGTGTCCTACATCTAAATCCGATATATCAATCCTAAATCCCTCTGGTATGTCCTTTGGCAGAGTCTCAACCTCAATCTCCGTTAAGATCTGTTCCAGTACTCCACCATGTTCCACCCCAATTGCTTCTCCCTCTAATACTATAGGGACTTTTACATGGACCTTCTCGCCCTTATGGAGATGTTGGAAATCTATATGGAAAATCTTTGAACTCGTAAGGTCATATTGAACCTCCTTTATAATTACCATTGGGTTTCCCTCAATATCCAGAGTAATTGTCCCGCCTTCTTTTTTAAGAAGCAATAATTCTTTCTCATCAATTAGCAGATGAATATTTCCTTCACCATGTCCATAAAGCTCTGCCGGGACCTTTCCCATATCCCTAAATTTCTTTGCATATTTTTCGCCTATCTCTTTTCGTATATCTGCTTTAAGTTTCATACACTCCCCCTATTCTATAAACAATGAACTTACAGATTTCTCCTCGTGAATTCTGGATATTGCCTCACCAAGAAGATTAGCAACTGTAAGAATATGTATCTTTTTCGAACTATTCTTAATAGGAACTGTATCAGAAACAAACATTTTCTCTATTTTGGAATTCTCTATTTTCTCTACAGCATTTCCAGACAGTAGTGGATGCGTGCACCATGCATAAACTTTATCTGCACCAGCATTTGAGATTGCATTTGCCCCCCCTACAAGAGTGCCAGCTGTATCTACCATATCATCCACAATCAGGCAATCCTTCCCTCTGACCTCTCCAACAATATTCATCACAAAAGCCTGATTTGGAGAAGGTCTTCTTTTATCTATTATTGCTATTGGAAGGTCGCCAAATCTTCTCGCAAATCCCCTTGCTCTTTTTGTCCCTCCTGTGTCAGGGGCTATAACAACAGTATTCTTAGAAGAAATTTGTTTAAAACTCTCTGCAATAACAGGCATGCCGTAAATATTATCCACAGGAATATCAAAGAAGCCCTGTATTTGCTCTGCATGTAAATCCAGTGTAAGAACTCTATCTGCACCTGCAGCAGTAATAAGATTTGCAACAAGTTTTGCAGAAATGGGCACTCTTGGCTCATCTTTTTTATCCTGTCTTGAATAACCAAAATATGGAATCACAGCAGTAACCCTCTGAGCAGATGCCCGTTTTGCCGCATCAATAAGAAACAAAAGCTCCATTAAATTATCTGCAGGGGGCTGAGTAGACTGAATTATAAACACATCTCTACCCCTCACATTCTCATTAAGTTTTACATATATCTCACCATCCGAGAATCTTTTACAGGTAGCCTCACCGATATTAATCTTCAAATATTTACATATTTTATTAGCAAGTGCAGGATTTGACCCTCCACAAAATACCTTCATAATTAACCCCCCTTTTTTCAGTAATCAGTAAGGAGTAAGCAGTAAGTCCTTATTCTCCATACTGCCTACTACTTACTGCCTACTTGTTTTTATCTCGAGGGGATGGATTCGAACCATCATCCTCGGCTCCAAAGGCCGGTGTCCTGCCATTAGACTACCCTCGAATCTATGACTTTCAACCATAAACTATGAACTAAAATTTGCATTATATTGACCTTGCTATCCTCATCTCTACATCCATATCCTGAAATAACTTCTTAAAATCATATTCTCTATCAATAATCCCATAAATACACGAACCACTCCCTGTAAGTGAAACACCCAAAAGATTAAGACTGAACAGTCTTTCTTTAATCTTTTTAAGCACTGGATATTCTTTCATTACCAATGGTTCAAAATCATTAAAAAGATTCTCTCCAATACCTTTAATATCGCCTTTTCCCCAAAAGGATAGTAGCTTCTTAATAGAAACAGAAGAACCTGTCAACCTTTTTTTGAGATTTTTACCTGTCTGCCGATAGGCAAGGTATGCCCATCCAGTAGAAATTGCAAATTTTGGATATACAAGGACAAATCTTACCTGACTGCCATCAGGCAAGTTCGGTAAAGACGGTATCTCTTCTATAACCTCTCCCCTACCACTTACAATTTCACAAGAACCACCAAGAAAAAATGGAACATCACTTCCAAGTTTAAGAGCAAGTTTATGTAGGGAACTTAAAGGCTCACCAAAAACTTCATTTAATCCTTTAAGGGTTGAGGCACCACAGGAACTACCACCTCCAAGACCCGCACCCATCCAGATATTTTTCTTCAATTTGATGGAAATCTCTTTTTTTATTCCTGTCTCTTTAAAAAAGATTTCTGCTGCCTTGTAACATATATTATCCTTTCCATAAGGTGGGACATTCGTTTTGAATTCTATCTGTGGGAGAGGATTTCTGCCCTCGATTAAAGGTTCTATTTCAATCTCATCAAAAAAATCTATTTTTTGGAAAATACTCTCTATATCGTGGTAGCCATCTGGCCTTTTCTCTTTTACCCTAAGCCCCAGATTAAGTTTTGCGTAAGCCCTTATTTTCATCTGTCATTCCGAACTTGTTTCGGAATCTCATCTTTTTCATCACGAATATTTGTGTCATTCGTGGTGTATTCGTGTAAATTCGTGTTCCACTATCTCACATAATTATATGTCCTATTGTGATGTGGGATTCTTGAATTCTCTGGGTACTTGAGGAAGGAACCTTTATACTTTCATTTATGATATCTTCAATCACGAAGTGAGTCTCAAAATCTGTTTTCATTATACAAATCTATATTATACTATTTACTATAATAGAATAAACTATAATTTCAAATAATCCTTGACCGCCTCTTTCCACGACCTTAATGGCTTCCTAAATGTCTCATTATATACAAAATTCTCAAGTCTTGAATTATGTGGCCTCTTCGCAGGTCTCGGAAACTGTTCTGATTTTACAGGTATTAGTTTCAGATTTGAGATTTGAATTATTTGCTTGGCAAACTCATACCAGGAACAATATCCAGAATTTGTTATGTGATACACACCATATAAAGCAGTTGATAGTTGATAGTTGATAGTTGATAGTAAAACCTTAATTGCATTGGCTAAATCTTTTGTATATGTCGGTGAACCTATCTGGTCATCTGCCACTTTTAGCGGGGCT
>JAUWAR010000064.1 GCA_030601965.1 bacterium
CACAAATTTCCTGCCATCTTGATAAACCCGTTTGACTTTTTCCGGTGGGATAGGCATCTTGTCTGTCTGCCTATACAGGCTATCTGCCTGTGCTACAAGTTTTTTGTCAATCTCCACATAATAGACAATCTCTGGATTATATTTAAGGAGTTCATTTAATACTTCAAGAGTGCCACCCAAAACGAGAATCCTTTTCATATCTTTTATCCCACACTTATACATAAGTGCGGGAAAGTGAACAGTCTCTTCTGCTATCAGAGGAGTAGGAGTAGTAAAACTTAATACACCATTTTGGTAAAGAGAATACAAGTTATCTCTATTTATTACTACAATATCTCCATAAATAGACCTCTTGCAAGAGACAACATTATAACCTTTGTAAGCCTGTTTGATAATCATTTGTTCTATGTTTTTTGCAAAAAATAGCCCCAATATACAGTAAGTAGTAAGCAGTAGGCAGTAAGCAGAGAAAAGCCGATATTTCGGATTTCGGATTTCGCCCTGAATCAAGTTCAGGGTCGGATTTTTTATTATCCAAGCCATAAAGATATTAAAAAGGCAGAAGAGAAACAAAGTTGTGAGCGAGAAGAAGTGTATAAACAGATACGCGAACAAGATGCCTCCAAGCATATCACCTATGGCATCCAGAATATACACAGATGTAATAGCCTCTGTCTTGAGCAAGGGTGCGGAGGAGCGGAGGTGCTGGGGAGATTCTCCCTTACTCCCTTGCTCTCCTGCTCCTCTGCTGTGGTAAAGTTTGCATCCCTGAACAAAGAGAATGCCCATAATAAAACACAGGGGAGCAAGTGTAAAGAATGAGAATAAAATCATTGGAACAGGACCTATAAGTTCTCCCATTCTAATATTAAGAATATTTTTTATGGATTTCACAAGTAGGAATTCAAGTATGAGAATAATAGAGAGTGAAAGCATAAACTCAGGAAAGAGGATTTTTTGTATTTTACGACCAATTATACTTCCAATGCCTGTGAAAAAGAGCCATCCTGAGAATATAACCCCAAGACAGAGTTCATTTCCATAAAATACCTGAATAAGTGCTCTTGTAAAAAGGGTTTGTGAAAGTGTAGATGTAATACCGACAAGGATAAAAGCAGGAAAGAAAGTTCTTCTCATAAATCCGAAATCCGAAATCCGAATGACGAATAAAATGCCCAAATCCGAATGACCAATATTGGACATTGGAAATTTGAATTTTTGTTCGGATTTTGTCCGCCTAAGGCGGAGGATTTCGTCATTTTTACAAATATGGTTCTATGGAGGATGTTATAGATTTGAGTTCTTGATTTGACAGTGAGTTACCCGATTTATGTAGTTTTGTGAGAATTACAATTCGTTCTCCTATCTGGACTTTGCTTATCATAGGCTCATACGGGGAAAACAAAGGGAAAATTTCAGGAAAGATGCCTTTATTTGATGCAATTGCAAGAAAAGTTGCTTTATTATCCCGTTGTTTTGTTATAATTTTGGGGGCTTGTTTTAGACTCCTTATCCCAATATTTATAATCTGTGCTATTTCATCCAGTGGAGCACTTGCCCTGTAAAAATCCTCTAATCCATAGAAAAATTCCTTGACAAGCTCTGAGGCATAATTCTTTAGTTTTTCCTTAACCAATTCAAATTTTTTGATGTCTTGTATTCGCATACCCTTATCAAAATCCCGGAATTTACCAATTATAGATTCTATGTTCTCTGCAATTATTGAGTATATCTCTTCAGGACCTTTAAATGTCTTTATATCTGCCTTTATATCCATGGTATTAACTATAGTCTTTCCGTATAGTGTTGGAGTCTTATAGTCCAAAAGGGAAAGCCCAGATGTCTTATCAAGCTTAGTAGCAAGTTCTGAAATAGACTTTTTTTCTGTACCCGTAACTATTATAATCTTGAAGAGAATATTATGTTCTGTTGTAAAGCCTGGACTTATATAAACCTGTGGTATCTCTGATGTATTATATTCTTTAACAAGAAAAGGTATTATTGCTCTTGCATAGTGCTCAAATCCTCCCATACTTTCCATAAAAGTGAACTTTTCAAATCTTCTGGAGAATATCCTATTACGGAGAGATTTTTCAATAAGTTCGGGATTGTGAATTCCCTCTATCTCTACACGATATACTGTAATTCCATCATAAGTTGTGAACTCTCTATTATATTTTATATTATATTGAGAAACCACTTCTCCAATAGCACTCAGCACAAGTGAGAGTGAAAAATTCCTGTCATAACATACCATAGAAATACCTGTGAATTCTCCTTTTGTAGTCTTCAGGGTTTTTACTTTTATCTGTGGTCTTCCTCCAGATTTCCTTATCCGATTCTTGAATTTATAGTTTGTAGAGATAAGTCTTGCAATAGTTTCCATCTCTCTATTTTGAAGATATTCATCACTTTCTGCCATAAAGAATTTTAGTGCCTCCCGCACAAGTGGCACTTCAATTTTACCTTTATGTATTTTCTTAAGGATAGCCATTACCTCCTCGTATAATTCTACCTTTTTTGTTTGTCCAATAAACAGTTCCCTTTCTTCCCACTTTCCAGAGGTAAGTTTATTCAACTTGTTCCTAAGAGATGCTTTATCTTTTTGAAATCTCGAAATTGCTTCTTTATTTTCTATAAAAATACCGATGGCATTTAGAGCTATTTTTGAAGAGTTATGTAAAAGTGTTATTCCCTTGATATACTCCATATTCCAACCTGTTTCTGTAATTGCGCTGGTAGCACCTTCCAACATTCCAGGCCAATCAAGGGTTAAAATACCAAAAATATAAACAAAGGGAAACTTGGTCGGGCTTGATTCAGGAAAAAAGATATCAACTCGTTTTTTACTTTTTTCACGCCTCTCAAGGAGATTGCAGAATATTGAAGATACAATGCTATCAGGAATCTTTTTAGATGCCTTCCTAATTTCATCTTTATAGTCCATTGAACTGTTTTCCATTGTGGTGTCAGGAGTTACCTCCTGACACATACCAAATTATCTTTCTGTCGGGAGGAAACTCCCGACAGCACAGTATCATTGTGTTAGGACATACATAACAATATTTACTCCCATTTTAAAAGCCTCTTCTCTTTTGTCTTGCGAATCGTTATGGACCCATGCATCTGCCCAGCCATCGGATATATTTGTCTCATAAGTATAGAACATAACGAGCCTTTCCTGATAAAAAATACCATAACCCTTTGGTGGCTTGCCACTATGCTTATGAATCTTTGGAAGGCCTGCCGAAAAATCATAAAATGAATGATAGATGGGATGTGTAAAAGGTATCTCCTCAAACTCCAGTCCGGGAAAGACTCTTCGTAATTCACGCCTGAAATACTCATCCATCCCATAATCGTCATCAGCATATAAAAAACCACCCTTTATAAGATACTCCCTTAATCTCTCAACCTCATAATCCGAAAATTTGATATTCCCGTGACCTGTTAGGAATATAAAGGGATAATCAAACAGACCCTCATCTTTAATAGCAATCTCTACTTGTTCGGGATTAACTTTCACAGTGGTTCTTTTATTAAGTTCACAGGAAAGATTGGGAATCATAGAAGGGTCATTATACCAGTCTCCTCCACCACCATATTTAAGCCGAGCAATAGTGAGATCATAGCAGTAGCCGGTATGCAGTAAGCAGTAAGCAGTAAGCAGGAAAATTTTTAAATTTATCAAAGTTTATGTATTGCCTTTTTATCTATATCCCAGAATGCTTCTCTTAAAGACTCACTTAACGTAGGATGGATATACGCTATATCCCCTAAATCTCTCGCTTTGATTTTATTTTTTATTGCTATGGTGCCAATAATTATGAGTTCAGATGCATTTTTTCCCACAATCTCCATTCCAATTACAATACCATTTTTATCTGCAACTACCTTCACAAACCCAGTTCTTTGAAGTGTATAAAATGCCTTTGAGTTTGCGGCATAAGGGAATCTTCCCTGTTTTGGTCCTTCTAATTGACCAACCCAGGCAATTTCTGGAGATGAAAATATACAATTTGGTATTACCCTGTAGTCCATTTTGCTGTTGTGTCCACTAATGTTTTTTGAGGCTACTATGGCCTCAGAAGATGCTTTATAAGCAAGTAGGGGAGGCCCAGTTACATCTCCAACGGCATATATATCCTCTATATTTGTTTGCATATACTCATCAACTTTTATGTTTCCGTTATTATCAAGTTCAATGCCAATCTTTTCAATACCATCTCCACCAGAGGCGGATGTGCCTTTGGCACAAAGGTGAGATGAGTTTGGAATTCTTCCAATTGCGCATAAGACTTTTGATGCCTCTATTTTTTCACCAGAATCAAGATATATAGACTTTGCTTCAATTCTTGATACTCTTTTGCCTGTCATAACTTTTACCCCTTGCTTTTCAAGTGCTGTTTTTACCAAATCCGCTGCCTCTTTATCTGGAAGATCAGGAAGGAGTTGTTCCATTTGTTCTACCAGGATAACCTTTGTGTCAAGGGCATTAAATATAGAGGCAAATTCTACTCCAATTGCCCCTCCACCAATTATAAGCAAAGATTCCGGAGAGTTTCTAAGGGAAAGTGCATCAGATGAAGTAAGGGTATTTTCTGATTTGAAACTTTTTGGGATAAGGGGTTTTGAGCCTGTAGCAATGATTATAGAATCTCCTTTAAACCTATCTCCATTTACTTCTATTGTTTTTGGTTCTATAAATCTTGCCCTGCCAGATATAATTTTTATATTATTTTTTTCAATAAGAGAGGTAAGACCCCTTCTTGATCGTGAGGCAATTTGCTCTCCTCTTTTAAAAATAGTCTCAAAATCACCACGCACATTTGGAGTATTGGGGGAGGCATCTCTCGCGACCGATTTATCAAGGTCAGGAGACCTTTCCCACAGAACGCCAAATTCTTTTGCCCTTTTTATATCTTTCAGGATTTCGCAACTGGCAAGGATTGTCTTTGTAGGTATACATCCTTCGTTAAGACAGACGCCTCCAATCTTTTTTTCTTCAATAAGAAGCAGGGGCAATTCGTGACTTGTCCCTACAAATTTCGCAAGCGAGATAGCCGCAGTATAACCACCAGGCCCACTTCCGATTACAATAACAGAATATCTATCCATATGGTTTCTACCCCTATTATTAGATGAAATGGGGTTTCATATTTATCATTTAGATAATCATATCTTATTTTATCTTCAATGGTCATAGAATAAACAGCAAGGGATAAATGGAGATTTTTTGTATATCTCCGTATTCCAATTTCATAATTTGTTCCTTTTTCTGGTTTCAAAGAATCGGGATTTCCCATTCGCTGATAACCTGCAGGTGGTCGGAAGACCAGCCCTGCATTTGCAAACAGGTGCGCTCTGGTCTGACTGATGTATTTTATTTATATACTGTTTGGTATAATGGAAAAACCTCATTGATAACTTGTTGTCTTCCCCCATATTCTTCTCATATATTGTGGATGCCCACCAGGTTTTGTAGCTGTTTAAAGCGCTGTCTTCGCCTGCTTTTTGCCAACCCATTTTCTTTATCTCTTCCTTAGTTAATGTGCCCGGCAGATGCTGTTCCATCTGGAGTATTTCTAATAAGAGTCTTAATTTAGTTGTTTCATCCACAGGCACCATAAATTTTCCAAATAGATTAAGTTTATTATAGTCTGAATAATCCCTTCCCATATTTCCTTTATAGCCACTCAGGGCAGTCCAGTAATTCATTATTCCAATAGGTCCGGTTGAAGTGAAAGCACCTCCATAACTCTGGGGTATTCCACAGGATAAATCCATAGTTTGCTCATACCTCTCTTTTTCTGAAATAAAGGCTATATTCCCAAAGACAGGTATGGGTTTAATCCTCTCTGCAGTGACCATTATACCTTTGAGTGGATAAACCATTCCCTGTCGGATAATGGACTTGAGTTTGACATTTATTTCTGTAATAGTTCCAGCGCTTACTTCGGTGGTGCGAATAACATCAATGTAGTCCTCCTTATGGATAACCACGCAGTATGAGCCTGACATTAAGTGAGATATCGCTTGAGGTGTAAATCCCTTTGCTATTCCATCTACATATATTTCAGCACCTGGTGGGTCAGAATTTACCCTAATAGAACCAAATCTTGCAATGGGTTTGCCAATAATTGGTTTCTGACTATAGGCATAAGAAAAAGTGAAAAGGTAAAAAAGTAAAAAAGTTGAAAAGTGAAAAGGGGGTTGACCTTTCATATCATACAAAAATTGTCATTACGAGCGATAGCGAAGTAATCTCGTAGGTTGCTTTGTCGCTTCGCTCCTCGCAATGACTATTCTGTTTTCTGTCTTCTGTCTTCTGTTCTCTGCTTATTAAGAAACTTGGCAAGTCTTGATTTCTTTCGTACTGCAGTATTCTTATGAATTACACTTTTCTTTGCGGCTTTATCAAGTGCAGAATAAGCATTTTTCAACGCTTCATCGGTCTTTTCTTTTCGAGCTTGCTTTATTGCCTTTTTGAAAATAGTTTTTACCCCTCTATTTCTCGCTCTTTTCTTTTTATCCTGCCTCATCCTCTTTATAGCTGATTTATGCTGTGGCATAATTAGTTATTGGTTATTAGTTCATAGTTATTAGTTTTTTGTCTATAAACTATGAACCATAAACTATGAACTATTTAATCATTCCAAGCCAGTCGTGTAGCAGGAATTGTGTCCTGCCAATAAGGAGTGAGACCCTTGCCATTACTGTATATCCAAATGAGGCTCCAAAAGCAAGCATTATGAACCAGATTCCGATATTTGCTGTCCTTCCAATAAGACCCTTATGCTCTACAGAAAAGTAAAAATATACAAGGGTGCAAATGACTCCTATAATCATAATTGCTGTGCTTATAGTAAGGAAAAGGTCTCCTCTGGGAATTACCATACAACCCTGTAGTTGCTTAAAGACATTTGCTTGCATTGTAAGAGGAAGTGATATACCCTGTCCAGTTCCAATAATAAATGCGATGGGCCACCTTGAGAGCCATGCCCACTTGCGTGAAAACCTTGAAAACATTAATGCTCCAAGACATATAGGAATTATTGTAATATAAATTCCCTTTTGTAAAGGGTCCCAGATTTTTGGTATTACAACTAAATGCCAGACAATAGCGATTGAATATCCAATAGATATACCGATAAATAGATGCTCGGCAAATTTATAAAATGGATTATCTTTATATAGGAACGAAAATATACATAGAGTGAGGATTGCAGCAATCCATACCCATGAGTCAGGACTCATGTTTTTCCCTCCTTCTAACTATAAAATATGTGATATTCCCGAATATTATAAATACAATCATCATTATATGGACGATAGATTGTGCATCCATACCAATTGTAGCAACTCTTCTCGCTGTAGAGAGATTATTTCTCTCTAAAAGTTCTTCATACTCGGCTGCTCCTTTTAATCCTCCAAG
>JAUWAR010000148.1 GCA_030601965.1 bacterium
ACAATAAAAACACTTGATAAATCTCTTTTAATTCTTACGCTTCCTTCAAGCGTTCTGGAGCATTATGATGAAAACGCTGAAAGACTTTTTCAACAGTTGCAAAAGATCACAGGAAGAATGGAGAAGATTTACACACCAGTACATGATGAAGAGATAGACCAGGTGATTAAAAGAAGACTTTTCAGTAGTATAAACGAAAAGAGGCAAGGAACGTTGTTGAAGAGTTCTTAGATTATATTGAAAGAGAGAAGATACTTCCCGAAGGTGTGGAAAAATCGGACTACCGTGAAAGGTTTATAGCAAGTTTTCCGTTTCAACCAGAGGTAATAGATGTTCTATATAAACGGTGGGGGAGTTTTCCAACCTTTCAAAGAACAAGAGGAGTGCTAAGGCTACTCTCCTTGGTTGTGTATTTATTAAAGGATACTCAAAGACCATTTATTAGATTGGGTGACTTTGATTTAAAAAATGATGAGATTAAGAGAGAACTAATAAAACACATTGGTCCTGAGTACGATAGCATTATTGCTCAGGATTTAACTTCAAGGGCTGCAGGTGCCAAAAAGGTGGATAGAAGTCTTGGAAATGCCTATACCCCCTTTTCTTTTGGAAGCGTGGCAGCAACAGCGATTTTCCTCTATTCATTTTCAGGCGGTCCAGAGCGAGGTGCAACCATTAGCGAAGTTAAACTTGCAAGTTGTGACCCTTCTTCACCAAGCAGTATAGTTGTAGAAGCAGTATCTAAACTGAAAGAAAATCTTTTCTATCTATCAGATGAAGGTTTATTCTTTACAAACCAGCCAAATCTAAACCGCATACTTTTGACAAGGATGGAATGTATAACAGACCTTAAACCAGAAGAGAAATACCTTTTGACCGGGACTCTCGCAAAAGAATATTTAGATATATTGCTCTGGCCCAATAATTCTAAGGACATCGCTGATACAAATAGATTGAAATTGGTCATTCAGCGAAATCGTGACAGATGCAAGGAGTTTCTGGAAAATTATGGAGAATGCCCAAGGGTTTATCGTAATACCCTTATATTTCTTTGCCCTTTGGAGTCAGAGAGAATAAACTTTGAAAGTTTCCTGAAGAAAAAACTTGCATGGCAACTCATAGAAAAGGATAAAACTCTTCATATCACGGACGAACAGAAAAAGGAAATAAGATATAGAACGAAAAAAACCGAGATGGAAGCTAAAGATCGTATAAGGGGTCTTTATCGTACTGTTTTACTTCCTTTAAAGGATGAATTTAAGGAGATTGATTTAGGAATTCCAACTTATGGAGCAGAGACTACAATAGATAAGGAAATATATGAAAGACTGAGAAATGAAGGCGAAATCCTTGAAAGACTTGCGCCGTTATCTCTTAAAGAAAAATATCTCAAAGACAGGGATTATGTGGAAACAAAGAATATCCTTGAATCTTTGTTTAAGACACCAGGAGAAATCAGGGTTGTTTCAGATGAAGTGCTAAAAGATTGTATAAAAGAAGGTATTAAGCAAGGATTATTTGGAGTTGGAGATATAGAGAACGAAAAGCCTATATGCCGTCACTTCAAGGATGAATTTTCTCCTGAAATAGTAGATGGAGAGATTTTGATTAAAGCGGAATTGTGTTTGCTTGAAACTAAAGGAGGGATTTCAGATGAGGTATTTCAATTATGCATAAAGAAAATACGACAAAGTCAAACCATAGAAATACTCAATAAAGTTGCTGAAGAAATCTATTTGTCTAATTTATCTACAAACCAAAAGGAAATAATTGAAGGCGAAATAAAGAGAAAAAGAGATGAATTAACAGGTGCTACTCCACTACCACATAGAGAAAAATATCAAGAGATTAGCCTCAAATTGAATGTTCCTGCAGGCAAATTATCGGATATTGTAAGAATGATACCTTACCTCAAAACTAAATTCAACCAAGTTAAAGTGAAAGTTGAAATATCTGCTCAAGAAGGTGAAATAACGATTTCAGATTATGAAGATAAAATTAAAGAAACAATTAATCAATCAAATATGATTGTTGAAGATGAAAACCTTAAATAAATAAAAAAGACAAGCTTGATTCTGGAATATAATATAAGAATAAATGGACACATCCCATTTTCTTAAACAACTATTATTTTTGCTTTTAGATTAAATAGATAGGAACAGGCGTATTCGCTCAATAATTCGGTAACTTTTAGCGGAAGAGCGCCAAGAAGCTCTATATCTCTTACAGGGTGAAAGTCCCTGTTGGGTAAGGTCTAGCCAACCACCCATACCGAGTGTTGCATCGAAATGGGTAACCATTAGATGAAGCGTACACAGGGAAACAGATAGGCCA
>JAUWAR010000042.1 GCA_030601965.1 bacterium
GTGAAATTCTATTATGTCTCTATCCTGAAGTATATAACTTCGTTCAACCCTTTGCCCATTATGTTCACCTCCCCATATCCTTACAAACTTAAGATTCTCTGCAAAGTCTTTATGAATATCACGTGCCGCATCAATAACAGTTTTCCCATTTTTTAAGATTATAGGTTCTATCATCTCAGGCAGCTTGCCAGGTGACTTTGTATAAACTCGTATTATCTCAAGTCTCCTGAAAATCTCCTTCCTTAATTTATCAAGATTGTGTCCATTCTTTGTAGAAAAAGAAATAATAGGAATTTCATTGTTGACTGTTAACTGTAAACTGTCAACTATCAACTGTTCTCTATCAATGTCGCTCTTGTTACATCCTATGATTATCTTATTAACCTCAATTCTGAGTTCATCCAACTTGTTACTGATAAACTTTGCATCTTCAATAATATTGTCTTTACTTAAATCCAGGAGAGCAAGAACAAGGTTAGCACTTCTTGTAAGGTCAATTAACCAGGGTGGACTCTTGGAATCTGTGATAGGCGGTGTATCCACAAGTTGTATCTTTATGTCCTCGTAATCCATCATCCCTGTGATGGGTTTAGAAGTTGAAAAAGGATACTCTCCTATTTGAGGATTCGCATTTGTAAGTTTTGCAAGCAAACTTGACTTTCCAACATTGGGTGAGCCAAGTAATACTACTTGACCAGCGCCTTCTTTCTCTATATAAAGTCCTTTTTTCTTGCCAATAGTTCGTTTGGTTTCAAGTTCTCTTTTGAATTTTGCAATTTTTGCCTTTATATCACCCTGTAGATGGTCAGTGCCTTTATGTTTCGGTATAACGCTGAGCATCTCTCTCAGTGTCTCAATCTTCTCAAGCGGAGTTCTGGCAAGTCTGTATTTCTGTTCAGCTTTAAGATACTCGGGTGTGAGATTGGCTGGCATTTTAAAAATTAAAACATACCTTCTCAAAAAAGTCAAGATTTTTTACTCACAGGAATGTTAGAATGGTGTCCCCAAACCTATAGTCTTTTCCACCTGATATTTCCTCTCGTTTGCTGCGCTCAAGAATAATAATGGATGAGGAGGGTAGTAAAGGAATTATCTTACTGATAAACCCTTTGTTATACGGCGGGTCTGCAAATATGATGTCATATCCCTTGATGGACAAAATGTCTGTTCTACCTACTATTTTCAAAACATCCTTTTCTATAATCCTTGTTTTATCTTCACATCCCCGTCGGCTGACGGGCAAGTCAAGAGATTTTAGATTGTCTCTAAGCACTTTTAAAATCCTACCCGACTTCTCTACAAAAACTACCTCTTTTGCACTTCTTGATAAAGCCTCAATCCCAATTGCTCCACTACCTGCAAATAGGTCAAGAAATCTTGCATCTTTTACTCTATCTCCAAGTATATTAAAGATTGCCTCTCTTACTTTATCCTGAGTTGGACGAATTCCCTTTGGAATTTTTATAACCCTTCCCTTGAATTCTCCACCGGTTATTCTCATACGAGGATATATTTGGGGGAATCGTTTGGGGTTAGATATTTAATAAATCTCCGTAAGTTCTACATTCATCAACTTTTTTAATTCTTAAAGTCACAAAACTGCCTATTAGATTTTTGGGTCCATTGAAAAGAATCTTTATGTAATTAGATGTTTCTCCAATGAGGTAATTTTCAGAGTTGTTTGATTCTACAAGCACTTTGGAAGTTTTACCTATAACTCTTTTTCTAAACTCAAGAGATTTTTTCATAGACAAGGATTTAATGGCTTTTATTCTTTTGGTCTTTATCTTTTCGCTCACTTGATTGGGAAATAGAGGTGCCTTTGTCCCTTCACGAATAGAATATCTAAAAATATGAAGGTAAGATATTGGCAATTCTTCTATTAAACTATATGTATTTTGAAATGCTACTTCGTCTTCTTCTGGAAGACCACATATTACATCTATGCCTATATTTACATCTTTTATCTCATTTGAGATTTTAAGAATGAGGTCTTTAAAATATTCTCTTGTATAATTCCTGTTCATATTCTTAAGTATTTTATTATCTCCACTCTGGAGTGAGATATGAAAATGGTTCATAAACTTTTTTGAGTTTCTTGCAAAATCTATGAGTTGGTCGGTAACTGTAAGTGGTTCAATAGAGGACAATCCTACCCATTCTACCTCTGTCTGCTTTTCAATCTCCTCGAGAAGTTCCACAAGATTTGTTTTTTTCAACTCTGAACTCTCAACTCTGAACTCTGAACTGTATTTCCCGATATTTATTCCTGTAAGGACAAAAACTTTATATCCTCTTTTCCCAAGTGCTTTTATTTCGGTTAATATTTCTTGAATATCTCTTGAAATAGGTGTTCCTCTTGCAAATGGGACAATACAGTAGGCACAGAACTCATCACACCCATCTTGAATCTTCACAAACGCCTTACTATGATTAGCAAAATTTGTAATATAATTCTTTGGATTGAGTCCCAAAAAAACTTCTATCTCTTCTTTGTTTTTTGCTACAAGGTCTATTCCTGGAATAGAATTAAGTTTCTCTGGATGAGTTCTTGCATAGCATCCTGTAACTATTACAGATGCATCTGGATACTCTTTTATCGTTCTCCTTATAAGTTTTCTTGCCTCTCTATCTGTTCTACCCGTCACAGTGCAGGTATTTATGACACAGACATCTGGGGAACCACCATTTTTAGATGAGAACCCAGAACCTTCAAATTCTTCTCTAATGAGTTCTGTATCGTATTGATTTACTCTACAGCCAAGTGTATAGAATTTTACTGAAGGCATTTATCTCTCCTTTCCTCCTCCCCACTTTAGTTTGGTTCTTAAAATTTCGTAAAAACTCCTTACTCCTGATTTTATTAAATTTATAGAGAAATCTGCCTTTTTTATAGTAATATTCATTCCTTTTTTTATAGCAATTTTTTCCTGTCCATCGGCAGTTACAATTGCCTCCTCACTCTGAAACTCTATTCCTATCTCAGTATCACCTGATACAACCATCGGTCTGAACCCCAATGTGTGGGGACATATTGGATTGATAATAATTGCCTCCATAGATGGATAAAGCACAGGACCAGACGCGGCAAGTGAATAGGCAGTGGAACCTGTTGGGGTGGAAACTATTAAGCCATCAGCAGAAAAATCCGAGACATATTCCTTGTTTATAAAAATAGAAAAAGAGAGCATTCTTCCAGAACCTGTGCCCTGAATCACAATATCATTTAAACCATATAACTTCTTTTTGTGTGGGATATTAGCCTCCAGCACCATCCGTTTTTCAATAGAAAAGTTTCCTTTAAGAATATTCTCAAGTGCTGGATAAAGGTTATCTAATGCTACCTCTGTAAGAAAACCAAGTGCCCCAAGATTGATTCCAAGAATGGGTATTCCTTTGTTAGATACTATTCTTGCAGTCTTTAAAAGTGTGCCATCTCCACCCATGGCAAGGATGATTTCTGAGGAGTTCACAATCTCTTCAGGTGATGAGGATTTAAGCCCAGATATTTCAGGAAAAACAACTATTTTATGCCCTTTCTTGTTCATAAACTCTACTACTTTTGTAATTATCTCCTGTGCTAAAGGTTTATTGGGATTTATGATAACACCAATATTCATTTTCTCGCTATTAATATCCTTGGAATACCACTCAGGTCATTTAGTATTTCCACTTTTCCAAAATACTGCAGTGCTATACTTCTTACATCTTCTGCTTGTCCATCTCCAATTTCCATAAAAAGCATCCCATTCTTGTCCAAATATTCTGGAGAAGATTTTATAATCTCTTTTATAAAGTGAAGACCATCAAGTCTTCCATCAATAGCATAAAGAGGCTCAAATTCTTTTATCTCTTTTTGAAGAGATGAAATATCTTTAGTCTTTATATATGGTGGATTTGAGACTATGAAATCTGCCTTAAGTTTATAAGGCCCAAATAAATCGCCTTGAATAAACATTGTCCTCTTCCCTACACCAAGTCTTTGTGCATTGTTTTGAGCAATATCAAGAAACGATATATCTGAGCACATAGCAAAGGCATCTTTTACAAAATGCACAGCACTTATACCTATAATTCCAGAGCCTGTTCCTATATCAAAAATTATAGGCGATCTCTTTGTCTCCATATAGTTAATAAGTTCCATAACAAGTTGTTCTGTTTCTGGTCTTGGTATAAAGACGCCAGGTGGTGTTAAAAACTCCAGCCCAATAAAATAAGTCTTCTCTGTGATATATTGGACAGGTTCAAACTTAAGTCTCCTTTTAATAAATCCTTTATATTTCTTTATATCATAATTAGAAACATCTCTGTCATCAAACAAGTAAATGTCCTGTTTTTTTATATTAAGGGAATCAGCAAGGAGAACCTCTGCCTCTATCCTTGCCTCATTAAAGTTGTTTTCCTGCAAAAGGTTTGCACCTTGTTTTAAAATCTCGTTTAATTTCATCACCTCACCTTTTAAGTGCTGTCGGGAGTTACCTCCCGACAGAGAAGGTTATGTGGCAGGAGGTAACTCCTGCCACCACAAAATCGGGACTGGAAAGTCCCTCCTACAATTCTATATTTGCCTCTTGCAACTTATCTATGATCTCATCAAGATTACCTTCCATAATTTCAGGGAGTCTATAACTCGTAAAGTTTATTCTATGGTCAGTAATTCTGCGCTGTGGAAAGTTATATGTTCTTATTTTCTCTGCCCTGTCCTGTCCTCCAATCTGGCTCTTTCTTTCACTTGCAACCGCATCTTCATCTTTCTTTTTGGTCATATTATACAATTTTGCAAGGAGTATCTTCATCGCCCTTATCCTATTTTGATACTGAGACCGTTCATCCTGACAACTAACTGTTATCCCTGTGGGGATGTGTGCAATTCGGACAGCACTTGAAACCTTATTTACACTTTGTCCACCTGCTCCTCCTGATCTGAAGGTATCTATTTTTAAATCCTTTTGGTCTATTTTTATATCTTTTTCTTCAACTTCTGGGAAGATAGCCACACTTGATGTAGAAGTATGAATTCTTCCTCCAGATTCTGTTACAGGAATTCTCTGAACCCTATGTACCCCACTTTCATACTTGAGTCTCTGATAACTTTCTTTTCCTGAAACAAGAAAGATTATCTCCTTAAACCCACCAAGACCGATAGGATGGGAATTCATTATCTCAACTTTCCACCCTTTACTCTCTGCATATTTTGAGTACATCCTGAACAGGTCATGAGAAAAAAGACAAGCCTCATCACCTCCAGCACCTGCTCGTATCTCCATAATCGCATTTCTCGCCTTAAAGTCCCTCTTTGAACTCGTAAGAGAAATAATTTTCTCTTCTATCTCTTTTTGCTCTTTGCTCGCATTTTTAATCTCCTCTTGGGCAATACTTAGAAGTTCTTTCTCTCCCTCAGTGGAGAGGAGACTTTCATCCTCGTTAATCTGCTCATCTAACTCGTTGTATTTCCTGTATAATCTCATCACCTCTGAAAGTTTGCCATGTTCTTTTGATAACTTAATAAATCCTTTTCTATCTTTTACAGTAGCGGGATTACTAAGCACCTTTTCTACCTCACTTGCTCTTTTTCTGATTTCTTCAAGTCTTTTGATAATCTCTTGTTTCATCATAAAGATATTACTTTAAATCTTTCTCTATGTCAACTTTTTTCTTGACAGAGTTTCTTAATCTATAATATAAAACATACTAATGAGAAGGTTTTCCATATTAATAGTTCCTGATGCAAATTCTAAATCAAAAGTCCACACCATTCCTTACAGGGTAATACAAAGTCTTTTTGTGGTTTTTATCCTCATCATCTGCTTTTTAGGATTTCTTGTGTATCAGTATGGAAATGTCTATCTTAAAGCTGTAGAAGCCACCAGTCTTGCAAGAAGAAACAAAATTCTTGAGGATAAACATAGAAAATTTGTGGTTTTGGAAGAACAACTTAATCAAATTGAAGAAAAAAATAGGAAGATTATGAAAATGCTTGGAATTTCTGCCAAAGGCAGATCCGCCTCTGGTAGAGATAAAAAGCCAAAAGAATATGTTCTTTCCCTAGACGGCTTGCCCGAGGCTCCGCCCAAGGGGCAGGCAGAAAATCTTGGTCTTCAGCATAAAAAAGATATTACTCTTAATAGTCCTCCACATCCCGAATTTAGTTTAAAACAAGAAGATATCACCCCAAGCAGTAATAAAGACTTAAGAGAAGCAATTAATGAAGAGCGAAAAAGTATGAGGAGCATTCCCCTTATCTATCCTGTGAAAGGATGGATAACAAAGACCTTTTCATTTGAACATCCTGGAATAGATATCGCCTGTCCTTTCGGGACTCCTGTAATGGCAAGTATTAATGGAGTTGTAAATTTTACCAAATGGGATACCCAACTTGGCAATATAATTGAGATAGAGAACGACGGTGGTTTCAAAATAGTATATGGTCACACATCCAGAATGATTGTGAAACAAGGAGATTGGGTAGAACAAGGTGATGTCGTTGCCTTTGTTGGCTCTACTGGAAAAAGTTCTGCTCCACATCTCCACTATGAGGTCTATTATGATGGAAAACCTATAGACCCTATGATATATCTTTTGAAATAAAAATAAATATAAGGAGGAAAAATGGCTGATAAACATCAGGGAATTACAAACATTATAGGAAAAGGTGCATTCTTGAATGGAAAACTCAAGATAGCAGGAAGTATCCGAATAGATGGAAAAGTAGATGGTGAAATTGATGTTTCTGATTCACTTATTGTTGGAAAGGGCAGTGAAATAAAAGGTAACATAAAAGCCAAGAACAGTATAATAGGAGGAAAAATAATAGGTGATATTTATACTCAAGGAAAGATTGAGTTTCAATCAGGCTCACGGATAAAAGGCAATATCTACTGCAAATCTCTTGTAATAGAAGAAGGTGTAAATTTTGATGGAAGTTGCAGTATGTCTGAGGAAAAAAGTGAGACACCATCTCTTATTAAAGAGGAAAAATCAGAATCCTTCAGCCTGCCCGGCCAGGGAACAGAGCACTGATGATTGTTGGGGCAAGAAAAACATATAGAATTGGGATAGGAATAATATTCCCTCTAATTTACTATTTCTCACCTAATAAATTAGCTGTAAGCGTAGTCCTTGCATACCTTCTTGGAATGATGACTGTCATAGAAATCTTACGACGTATAGCTCCTGGGTCATGGAAAGTAATGGCAGAACATTCAAAAGGGATATTAAAAGAAGAACCTGGAAAACTATCAGGAACAACCTGTTTCCTGATTGCTGCTATTATCTCTTTAATATGTTTTTCAAAACATATAATGATTTTAGCACTTCTGTTCTCAATTTTTGGAGATGCTGTTTCTACAATAGTTGGACTACGGTTTGGAAAGATAAAATTCTTTAGAGGTAAGAAGAGCCTTGAAGGAACACTTGCATTTTTTATTATTTGTATAATCGTTGGAACTCTTTATCTTTTATTACCTCAAGTAAAACTTTTCTTTACGAGACAGGCCTTTCTTATTATTCTCTATGGTGCTTTTGCATCTGCATTCATAGAGTTTATTCCAATTCCTGTTGATGACAATCTCACAATTCCTATTTTCAGTGGCATTGTGATGCAGATAGCCTCTAATGTGATTTAGAGATTAAGTGATTAAGTTAATTAAGTGATGAAGTGATTGAGTGAATATAATTAACTCAATTAACTAAATTAACTAAATTAACTATCTTGATGGAGATAACGACATTCATACTCATTGCTACCGCTATAGTGGGTTTTTATATGGCGTGGAATATTGGAGCAAATGATGTTGCCAACTCTATGGCATCTGCAGTAGGTGCAAAGGCTATAACACTTAGACAGGCTGTTATAATTGCAGGTGTCCTCACCTTTGTCGGTGCCACTTTTGTAGGGACACATGTTACAGATACTGTGCGTAAAGGCATTTTAAATCCTTATGAGATGGGGACTCCAATGGTTGTAATTATTGCCTTTTCTTCTGCTCTTTTAGGTGCAAGTATCTGGATATTTATCGCTACATGGAAAGGACTACCTGTTTCTACAACACATTCAATTGTCGGTGCACTTGTGGGAACAGGATTGATAAGTGGAGGAAGTTCAATTATACACTGGGGAAAGATATGGGGAATAATTGCATCCTGGGTAATCTCACCTCTGTTTAGTGCTATCCTGGCTTTTCTTGTATTCACAGTTATCAAAAAAATCATATTACAAAAGGACAAATCAACTCTCATGGCAAAAAGATACTCTCCTTATTTTATCGGTATCACCTTTTTCATAATCTTTATGTCGCTTTTTCTTAAGACTCCATTAGGAGAGAGGCTTCAGATAAGCACCTCTAATAGTGTATTATTCTCTCTTATAGGTGCTTGTCTTACTGGATATATAGGTTATAGTATTATAAATATTCTCACAAAAATGGGCAAAATTCAAGATGTAGAACAAATTTTCAGGGTATTACAGGTCCTTACTTCTTGTTATGTGGCTTTTGCACATGGCTCAAACGATGTAGCAAATGCAATAGGACCACTTGCCGCCATTAGAAGCATAGCCATTACCGGTGAAATAGGCACAAAGGTTCAGATTCCTCTCAATCTTTTGGCATTAGGAGGGATTGGTATAGCAATAGGTATTTTTACATGGGGGTATAGGGTCATCAAGACAGTTGGATTTAGAATTACTGAACTAACAAACACTCGTGGTTTTTGTGTAGATTTTGGGACTGCAACAAGCGTGCTGATAGCATCTAAACTTGGACTTCCTGTTTCCACAACACATGCCGCAGTTGGAGCAGTGGTAGGAGTAGGTCTTGCAAGAGGATTTGATGCAGTTGACTTTGGAGTCGTAAAGAACATAGTGATATCCTGGCTTGTTACATTACCAATAGCAGCAGGAATATCAGCAATTATATTTAAGTTATTAGTTATTGGTCATTAGTTATTGGTTTTTTTGACTATTAACTATCAACTATCAACAAGGAGGAACTATGAGAGCACCAATATTTAAGACTTTAAGGAGGTCGCCATTTGAGGGTCTTCTTGAGCATGCAAAAAAGGTGAAGGAATGCGTTCATAAATTTAAGGAAGCTGTTGAATGTTACTGTGATGGCGAATATGATGAATTTGAAAGATTACGTAAAGATGTTATGAAACTTGAGAATGATGCAGACTGGATAAAGGGAAACATAACAGCGCATTTGCCTCGCAGAATTTTTATGCCTGTAGATAAGGGTGATTTCCTTACCTGTCTCCACGAGCATGACGATATTCTGGATTTTGCTGAAGATGCTGTAATATGGTTAGGATTCAGAAAAACTGAAATGCATCAGGAAATAAAAGATTTATTCCTTAAGCATTTATATAAAGTAATTGAAACTGTAGAGACACTGGAGAGTGTTGTGGATAATGTAAAGCATCTTGTAGTTTCTGTTACAATGGAAGAGCGTGCCAAGGCAAAGGAATCTCTTAAGAGCATTCATTATAAGGAATGGGAAGCAGACCAGATTGAGCATGAACTGGGACGCAAGATCTTTGAACTTGGAGGTGATATGTTTTCTGTTTATCACCTTCTTCAGGCAGTTTTTGTAATCGCTCATATTGCCGACCATGCTGAAAATGCAGGAGATAAAATCCGTGCAATGATGGCAAGATAATATCAAGGAATGACGAAATCCGAATGACGAATGACGAAATAAAGTGGTATTCTGGATATAAAGGAGAGCAAAGACCTATCTCTTTTATACAGAATGGTAAAGAGATAAAAATAAAGAAAATTCTTGAAGAGAAAATCATTGAGAAAATTGACACAGGAGATAAAGTAAGGGTTTTCTATGTTGAGACAGATGAAGGGAAATACAAATTAG
>JAUWAR010000116.1 GCA_030601965.1 bacterium
TCCGCAGTTGGTATGAGTTTAAAGAGGTCCATAACAAGAAAAAGACCTGCTATAATCCCCATAATCCCTTGAAAAATAAACCTTGGTTCTTTGAATGCAGCAAGTCCTATGAAAAATACAACAATACCAATGGGGATTCTAAGACCTATGAGTGCCTTATTCGCATCTTTAAGCGCCTTTACCTTACTAAAAATCCCCATCAAAAGAATCATCCCTGCAAGTAATAGAAATTCCATCTTTCCCCCTTCTTTTAGTTAACGAGTTAATTAACTAATCAACTAATTAACTAATTAACTATCTTAATGTGCTCTTACTATTTCCTTTATCCTCATCAATCTTGAAAGGTTTTCTCTTTCTAATTCAGAGAGTTTCATCTGGATATACTTTACTGTTTCCTCAAGACTCGGGATGAGGATATATTCTAATGCATTTACCCTTCTCCTTGTCTTCTCTATCTCAAGGGCGATAAGTTCAAGAGTTTTTTCCTTCTCCGCAAGTGATATAAGTTCTTTTAAAACTCTATCAAGCGATACAAGTGCGATATCAAGTTCTGCTGATGTCCAGGCAAAACCATAACAATGAATCTTACCAGTTACTGTCTCCTTAAAAATAGGAACTTCTACATTAAGGAGTCTTTTTGTTTCTAAATCAATGGAGATTTCTTTACTTGGTAACAAAAAAGCCTGTTCCAAAAATTCAGGTTCCATAGAAGACATTGCAAAAAGAAATCTCTTTATGGTCTGCTCAAATTCTTCCTCTACCTTGTCTCGTAGTTCTTTGATTATCTTTACAAGACCAAGCAATCTCCTCATTAATTCATCTTCTTTATCCTTCAGGAGCTTATGACCTCTTTTTGCGAGTAATGTCCGTCGCCTGAGCCTTAAAAGCTCCATCCTTGTTGGATTTACACTAAGTTTCATGCAGTTAACCTCTTTCTTCCCTTGGCTCTGCGTCTTGCCAGGATTCTTCTACCTGCCTTTGTGGACATCCTCTTTCTAAATCCAAATGTACGCTTACGCCTGATTCTTGATGGTTGGTAAGTTCTCTTAGGCATCTTTTGTTATTTTTTCATACTTGTTCTTTTGAGTATTACTTCATCAATAATACCATACTTCTTTGCCTCTTCTGGAGACATCCAGAAATTTCTATCCGAGTCTTTTGTTATTTTATTTATAGACTGTCCTGTATGCTTGGCAAGAATCTCGTTTAATTGAGTTCTCACTTTTACAATTTCCTGTGCATGGATGGCAATATCTGCCGCCTGTCCAGCTACTCCTCCCATTGGTTGATGGATTAGAATTCTTGCATGGGGCAGGGCAAATCTTTTTCCCTTTGTGCCAGATGCTAAAAGAAGCGCAGCCACAGATGCGCCCATTCCCATACATATCGTTGAAACATCCGAGCTTATATACTGGATGGTATCATATATGGCAAGCCCTGCAGAAACACTCCCACCAGGACTATCTATATAAAGATAAATATCCTTATTTGCATCTTCGGATTCAAGAAATAGAAGCTGGGCAATTACAGTTGATGCGACACCATCACCAATGTCACTACCAATCATCACAATTCTGTCCTTTAGTAATCTGGAAAATATATCATACGCCCTTTCGCCCCTTCCTGAAGATTCTACCACAATTGGAACAAGCCCATTCATAATACCCCCATTTTAAAATTTCAAATATCAAAGCTCAAATGTCAAATGTTATTTGATATTTGGACTTTGAACTTTGGGTTTCTCTATTATAATGCTGTTCTCTACCAAAAAGTCTAATACCTTCTCCCTCTTATACATTTCTCGTATGTTTTCAAGGACTTTATTCTTTTTGAAATCTGCAAAAACTCTCTCAACACCATTTTTCTTTGCCTCTTTTGTATTTTTCAATTCTTCCTTGAGGTCTTTATCAGAAACTTCTATATCCTCATAACTTGCTATTTTGTCAAGAATTATTCCTCTTTTTGCTCTCCATACCCCTATATCTTCTAAACTCTTCTTATCCTCATCTTTGAGTTCCTGGTCTTTGAATTCCTCAAACACATCTGCAATATATGCCTTTTTTAACCTTTCTGGTAGTTCAAATGGGTTTTCATTGATAAGTTTTGTAATAACATTAACTCGTGATGCCTCTTTTCTCTGTCCTTGTTTATGAGTCTCTATTCTTGATTTTATGTCATCTTTGAGTTCATCAAAAGTTTGAAAACCTATATTTTTTGCAAATTCATTATCTAATGGAAGGAGTCTCTTTTCCTTTATCTCTTTTACTAAAACATTATACTCTACATACTTTCCTCTTAATTTTTCATCTTCCCAATCTATTGGATATCTAAATGAGATTTTTTTCCTATCATTGAGCCTTATTCCTATAAGATTATTCGTAAGTTCCGGAGGATACTCCTTTGCCCCAAGGATAATTGTATAATTATCTATCCTTTCAGTTCTCATTATTCCTTTCTCTTCTTGTAGAAGTTCACCATTTAAGATAAGATAATCACCCATCTGGGCAGGCCTCATAACTACAGGTTCATAAAAGGCTGTCTGCTCGCGCAAGTTGTTTAGTTCTGTCTCAATTTCTTGTTCTGATGGTGTAACAGGAGGTAGTTCAAGATTTATTCCCTTGTAATTTTCAATTTCTATCTCAGGCATTATCTCAAAACTTGCTTTAAATCTAAGTTCCGTTTGTCCCGATTTATCGGGATCGTCAAAATCCCGGATGTTTATTTCTGCTTTAGTTGCCGGTTGTAATTTGGTCTCTTTTAATGCCTCAATATAAGCCTTGTTTATTGCCTTATTCAAAACCTCTTCCTTTATGGCATCTCCGTATCTCGCTTTAATAAGGCTAATAGGCACCTTGCCTTTTCTAAATCCTTTAAGGTGTACAGATTGACTGTATTTACTCTCCTGTCTTTCTATCTCCTCTTTTATGGGCCTTGCAGGAAGTGTGATTTCAATAATCCTTTCACACTCTTTTGGTTTTTCAATATTTTCTATATGCATTTCAGTTTCACTCATCATGAGTCCTCACGAACACGATAACCAACCACGAACAACGACTTATGGGCAGAGTGGGAGTTGAACCCACATTCGTCTGAGGCGAACCAGGTCCTAAACCTGGCGCGTATTCCAATTCCGCCATCTGCCCCTTGGGCGAGCCCTCGGGCAAGCCAAAATCAACAAAAAATACCATAACATTTCTATCTTGTCAAGATATAATATCTAAAATGTTACTCTCATCTTCCCTCCTCTAATCTATATGCCAGAAATGGTGGAAGTCCTGCATTTAGTATCTTAGTCTGTGTGCTCTCTATATCGTATTCAACTCTTATTATTTTTATTTCTCTTTTTCCTGTATCATAAAGCCCATAAGATGCACGCGAGTCAAAATCTCTGGGTTGCCCAACACTCCCGACATTAATGATATACTTTACTGAATTCTGAATTCTGAATTCTGAATTCTGAATAATTCCATACCCTTTATCTGTTTTTGTAAAAGTGATAGGCACATGAGAGTGCCCTACAAAACAGACATCTTCATCAAAGAACTCAAATTCACCTATCGCATCCTCAATTGAGGTGATATATATCCACTTCTCAGGGTCAGATGGAGAACTATGTACAATACAGAAATCAGAGGTCAGAATACAGGAGTCAGATTCTGTTCTCTGTTCTCTGTTCTCTGTTCTTTTGAGAGGTAAAGCCTTAAGATAAGCAAGGTTTTCAGGAGACAGAACTCTTGCTGTCCACTCGCAGGCTTCTC
>JAUWAR010000152.1 GCA_030601965.1 bacterium
AGCGACGGAGCGTAAGAGCATACTTGGATAAGCCGGTAGAGGATGAAAAGATAAGAGAAATTATAGAGGCAGCAAGGCTTGCCCCATCCACTCATAATTCTCAGTGCTGGCGATTTGTTGTGACTAAAGGTGATGTTAAAGAGCAGATTGCCAAGAAGGCACTTGGTGGTATAATAATTCCAAATAAGTGGGCAAAGAGTGCCCCTGTGATAATTGTTGCGTGTGCCGAGATGAGTTTTATTACACATAAAATAGGTGCAGGAATAAAGGGTATTGAATATCACCTGTTAGATATAGGAATTGCAGTTGAGCATCTTGTTTTAAGGGCAACAGAACTTGGACTGGGCACATGCTGGATTGGGTGGTTTAATGAGAAGGCAGTCCGCAACATACTAAATATACCAAGAAACATCAAAATTGTGGCTTTAATAACCCTGGGCTATCCTAAGGAAGAATTGGAGAAACAGGAGAAAAAGAGATTAGAGATGAAAGAGATTTTATTTTGGAATGAATATAAAGAAATGACGAAATCCGAATGACGAATGTCGAAGTTACAGAAAGGCACAAAAATGATTAAGAAGGCAAAAATCATAAAACGAACAAATTGAACCAGATAAAAAGTAAAGACATCCTTGAGAGAGCTTCAGGGTTAATTGAGCAGGCAAGAAGAAAAGTTGCCATCACAATTAATCAGGAGATGGTCTTGCTCTACTGGAATATAGGTAAAACAATTAAAAAAGAGATAATAAAATCAGATAGGGCTGAATATGGGAAACAAATTCTCCACTCACTGAGTGGAGAATTGACCCAGAAATATGGAAGGGGATATTCAGAACAAAATTTATGGCATATGGTTAGGTTTTACGAAACTTATCCAATTCTCTCCGCAGTGCAGAGAGAATTCAAAGGATTATCTTGGACACATATTAAAGCCATTGTTTATATCAATGACGAATTAAAACGAGAATTCTATGCTGCCCCAAAATTTATTTGCTGAGAAATTACATAAAGCTATAAAATCCGCCCAATTAAAATTGGGGGCGGTATGAATATAATTATGGATTTGATAGAGTTGATTAAGACGAGAAGGAGTATAAGGAAATTTATTGATAGACCTGTTGAAAAAGATAAGATTTTGCAAATTCTCGAAGCAGGGCGTTGGGCACCTTCAGGTGGGAATCGTCAACCGTGGCGTTTCATAGTAGTCACAGATAAAGAAAAGATGAGAAAGTTTGATCCATATGCTCATCAGCCATGGGTAGAAAATGCCACCTGTATGATAGTTGTTTGTGTAAATCCCTTTGATACATGGGAAAGGTATGATGAAAATGATTTATGTTACATTCAAGATGCTTCGGCTGCCATCCAAAATATGCTTCTTATGATTCACTATCTTGGACTAGGTGGAGTATGGATAGCAACTTTTTCAAAAAAAGAAGTTAAAAAGGCATTAAAGATTCCAAAACACATACAAATCCTTGCAATAATTCCTTTCGGATATTATAAAAAGGGAGATACTCTAAAGTTTTTTGATGCTAAATTCATAAACGCTCAAAATGTTAGTAGGAAAGCTCTAAAAGAAATTTCATTCTTTAATGAATTTGGTAATCCTTTAGATGCATACAAAAATGATTAAGAAGGTTCTAATTGCCAATCGTGGAGAAATTGCTGTAAGTAAAGAATTTTTTTGAGAAAGAAGTAGGAAAAATAGGTAGAGAATTATTAACAGGAGGTAAAGATGACGCATAAAAACTTGATTGTAGAAGTAGGAGAAAAGATTGGCATAGTGAAGATAAATAGACCCAAGGTGATGAATGCTATGAACACTGAAACAGCACTTGAACTTGAAAAAGCAATGCATGAACTTAACGAAAACGATAGGGTTAGAGTTGTAATCATCACTGGTGAGGGCAAGGCATTTGTTGCAGGTGCTGATATTGAGGCCATGTTAAAGTTTAATTCCCTTGAAGCAAGGGAGTTTGGGAAATTGGGTCAAAGAGTCTTATCCTATATTGAGAATATGGAAAAACCTGTAATTGCAGCAGTAAACGGTTATGCATTGGGAGGTGGATGTGAAATTGCTATGGCATGCGATATA
>JAUWAR010000028.1 GCA_030601965.1 bacterium
AAAGAGGTTGAAATCAGAGGATGGCTCTATAATAAAAGGTCGAGTGGAAAGATAATATTTCTTATTATAAGAGATGGAACAGGTATTATTCAAGGCGTTGTAACAGATGAAACACCTGAGGCTTTTAAACTCTCTGATAAAATTACTCAAGAATCGTCTATTGTAGTAAAAGGAATTGTAAGAAAAGAGAAAAGAGCCACTGGAGGTTATGAACTTTCTATAAAAGATATACAACTTCTCTCACTTGCAGACGAGTATCCAATAGGCAAAAAGGAACACGGAATAGACTTTTTGCTTTCTAAAAGACATCTCTGGGTAAGGTCAAGGATACCATTTGCTGTATTAAGGATAAGAACAGAGGTGATTTCTGCGATAAGGGATTTCTTTGATAACCGGGGATTTATTCTATTTGACAGTCCCTTACTTACCCCATCTGCCTGTGAAGGCGTATCTACCCTTTTTGAGGTTCCATATTTTGATAAAAAGGCATATCTTTCACAATCAGGGCAGCTTTATGTAGAGGCAGGATGTATGGCATTTGGAAAGGTCTATTGTTTTGGTCCTACATTCAGGGCAGAAAAATCAAAGACGCGTCGACACTTAACAGAATTCTGGCAGGTAGAGCCTGAAGTTGCATTTGCACACCTTGAGGATGCAATGGTTCTGGCAGAACAACTTGTTACTTATATTGTAGAAAGGGTGCTTGAAAAGAAAAAACCCGAACTTGAGATATTGGAAAGGGATATAACTCCTTTAGAGAAAATCAAAACTCCATTCCCAAGAATAACCTATAAAGAGGCTTTAGGCATTATCCAAAAAGGTGATGTGCCACAGATTGATTATGGTGAGGATTTTGGGGCACCACAGGAGACCTATCTGTCAAATCAGTTTGATAGACCTGTATTCGTGCATCATTATCCTGCCAAATGTAAAGCATTTTATATGAAAAGAGATGGGGATTTATCTTTATGTGCAGATTTGCTTGCTACAGAGGGCTATGGAGAGATAATAGGAGGTTCTGAAAGAGAAGATGACCTTGAAACTCTTAAAAAGAGAATAAAAGAGTTTGATTTAAACGAAAAAGACTATGAGTGGTATCTTGATTTAAGGAGGTATGGGTCAGTGCCACACAGTGGTTTTGGGCTTGGGCTTGAAAGAACTATTGCCTGGATATGCAACCTTTCACATACACGAGAGACAATCCCATTTCCGAGGACAATAGATAGATTGTCTCCGTAGCAACACAATGAATAAGCCACATCTATAGGAGGAGAAAAATGAAGGTGAGTAGAGTAGCAGAGATGCGAGCTTTGGACCGCGAGGCACAACAAAAATTTGGCATTCCTCAAGAGTTTTTGATGGAAAACGCAGGTGAGGCAGTATACTTTGTTATATTAAAAGAATTTGGAATCAAGAATAAAAAATTTGTTGTGTTTTGTGGCGTTGGTAATAACGGTGGAGATGGGTTTGTTGTTGCCAGAAAAATTACCTCAAATGGTGGAGACATAAAGGTCTTTATTTTAGGTGATAAAAACAAACTAAAAGGCTCAGCAAAAAAGAACTTTGAAATAATATCAAAAATGGCGCTGCAAATTTATGAGGTTAAATCAATTGAGACTGTGAAGTCTGTAATTATGGAGTCTGATGCTATTATAGACGCAATATTTGGCACAGGTCTTGTCAGGGATGTAAGTAGAATACATAAAGAAATAATTCAATTGATAAATGAGAGTAAAAAGACGGTTTTTAGCATTGATATTCCTTCTGGTATAAATGGTGATACTGGTGAGATAATGAAAACGGCCGTAAAAGCAGATTATACAATAGCATTTGGTCTTCCCAAAATAGGAAATATGCTCTATCCGGGGCAGGGACTTTGTGGAAAACTGTATGTTTCACATATATCCTTTCCTCCTTCACTTTATAATAAAGATTCAATAAAAGTAGAAATAAATAGTCTATTAAAACTACCCGAAAGAAATAAAGATACACATAAGGGAGACTATAAAAAAGTCCTCTTTATTGCAGGTAGTTCAAATTATTTAGGTGCACCGTATTTTTCTGCATTATCTTTTCTAAAAGCAGGTGGTGGACTTTCTTATCTTGCTGCACCAAAATCTATTTCATCATTTATAGCAAATAAGGGAAGTGAGATTGTCTTTATCCCTCAAAAAGAAACAACATCAGGAAGTATAGCATTAGAGAATAAGGATGAACTTCTAAGATTTTCAGAAAAAGTGGATATGGTTGTTATAGGACCAGGACTGTCTTTGAACAAAGAGACACAAAAACTTGTTCAAGAATTGACAGAAAGGATTAAGAAACCTTTACTTATAGATGGAGATGGAATTACTGCTATTTCACAGGATATAGAGATAGTTAAAAAAAGAGAGGCAGAGACCATTCTGACACCTCATTCAGGTGAAATGTCAAGGATTTCTCTAATAGATATTGCTCAAATAAACAAAAACAAGATAGATATTCTCCAACAAACTGCAAAGAGATTAAATGCAATCATTGTTTTGAAAGGGGCTCATTCTCTTATAGGTTATCCGGATGAGAGAGTTTTTATCAATACCAGTGGAAATCCTGGTATGGCTACAGCAGGGAGTGGAGATGTCTTAACAGGGACAATTGCTGGTATGTTTGGTCTTGGATTATCTATCAGAGATGCTGTCCGAATGGGTGTTTTTATGCATGGACTCTCTGGAGACCTTGCTGTAACGGATAAAGGAGAAGATGGCATAACTGCACAGGATATATTAGATTATCTTCCTTATACTCTGAAATATTATAGAGAGGACTTTGATGAAATTTCTAAAGACCTTTATGGAAGTGTTTATACTATATGAGTTAAGCATTGCTGAGTAATTATGAAAATTTATAACACACTTTCAGGAAGACAAGAAGTTTTTATACCATTAAATAAAAATAAAGTTGGGATGTATGTATGTGGGATGACTGTTCAGGATAGTCCTCATATAGGTCATATGAGAGCCTATATTATATCAGATATTATAAAAAGATGGCTTGAATATAAAGGTTTTAAAGTAAAACATATCCAGAATTTTACAGATATTGATGATAAAATTATAGCAAAAGCAAAGGAAGAAAATTGCGATTTCAGAGAGATTGCAGAGAGACATATTAATGAGTATATGGATGCGAGTGATAGACTTGGAATAAAGCGGGCAGACCTGTATCCCAGAGCAACAGAACATATCCAGGAAATAATAGAGGTTATTGAGAAATTATTTAAAAACAAAATAGCATATAAGACTGAATCTGGGGTCTATTTTGAGGTGGGAAAATTTGAACCATACGGAAAACTCTCAAAAAAGAATATCAAGGATTTAAGAGCAGGGTCAAGAATTAGTCCTGATGAGAAAAAGAAATCCGCATTTGATTTTGCTTTATGGAAAAGTCGAAAACAAGGAGAACCATACTGGCATTCGCCCTGGGGTAAAGGAAGGCCCGGTTGGCATATTGAGTGTTCTGCTATGTCAACACATTATCTTGGTGATACTTTTGATATCCATACAGGTGGTGAAGACCTCATATTTCCACATCACGAAAATGAAATTGCCCAGTCAGAAGCGGCTACAAATAAACCATTTGTAAAATACTGGCTTCATAATGGACTTTTGCGTCTTACAGGTGAAAAGATGTCAAAATCTACACATCATTTTATATCAACCAAAAAATTACTTCCTAAATACAAAGCGGATGGCGTCAGGCTTTATCTCCTATCCACACATTACAGACATCCTATAGAATTTGAGGAAAATAGATTAAAAGAAGCGGAAGAATCTTTAAGCAGAATAGAGGAGGCGATTGTCTCTCTTAAAAGAGATTTACCAAAAGAGGAAAAACTTAAACCAAATTCCAAAATTTTAAGTTTTGTAGATGCATTTGAAAAGGCTATGGACGAGGATTTCAATACTCCAAAGGCAATTGGTATAATATACTCTTTCATAAAATTTATCAACACGGAAAACTTGAATGGCATCAAGACTCAAGCCTATTCAATGCTTCTGAAACTGTGTAATGTTCTTGGTATTTATGAAAAAGAGGAAGAGGTAAAATTTGACAAGAAACTTGTTGATGTCATTATAGACATAAGGAAAACTTTACGGAACAAAGGAGAATTTGGTCTTGGTGATGAAATAAGAAAGAGGTTATCAGAGTTAAATATTTATCTATCTGACCAACCCGATGGAACAACTATATGGAGAGTAAGGTAATATAAACAACTTGGAGGAAGTATGGTAAAGGATGAAAACTTGATAAAAATAAAAGAAGTAATAAAAACTATTTTTCCTGATAGTCGGATAATGTTGTTTGGTTCCAGAGGCAGAGATGATTTTGAAACTCAAAGTGATTACGACATTTTAGTAGAGGTCAAAGAAAACTTGAGTATTAAACAGAAGCGTGAATACGAAGGCAAAATAAGGAAACAGTTAGCAAAAATACCTCTTGATGTAATTATTAAAACAGAAGAGGATATAAGTTACTATCAAGATAAAATTGGCAGTGTTACGAGAGAAGCTATACTAAATGGGGTGAACTTATGATAGATGAATATATTAAGCAATGGATTAGCAAAGCAGAGCATGATTTAAAAACAGTAGAACATGAATTGGCTTTACCAGAAGAGGAAATAGTTAAAGATGTGGTGTGTTTTCATTGCCAACAGGCAGTAGAAAAATATTTAAAGGCATTTTTAATATATCGTAAGGTAGAGATTGAAAGGACACATGATATAGAACATTTATTAGAACTGTGTGCCACGATTGATAAAGACTTTGATAATATTGAAGTAAAAGAGTTATCCAGTTTTGGAGTAGATATTCGTTATCCAGATGATTTTTATGTTCCTGATATGGAAGAAGTGAGGTTTTATTATGATTTAACAAAACGGATTAAAGGTTTAGCCCTTGCAAAATTAGATTTTCCACCATGAATTGGGAGAATATCCGAATTAGTGGGATATAAATGAGGTATCTTTCATTGCCTTCAACGAAGGAAAATAAGATGAACTGGTTTAAAGATTTATATGATGATTTTAGAAGAAGAAGAGCGTTAGATTCTATTTCTGAAGAAGAGACAAAAAGGGATGTAGATTTCATCTATAATGTTCTAAAATTATTTGAGGGAGCAAAAGTGCTTGATCTCTTTTGCGGTGCAGGAAGACATTCCATTGAACTTGCAAGCAGAAATTGTAACCCTGTGGGAATAGAGTACAATCCAGATTATTTAAAACTGGCGAGAGAACGCTCAAAAGAAAAGGAGATTTCTCCAGAATTTATACAGAGCGATGTTAGGTATGTAGATTTTGGTGAAGGATATGATGGAGCTATAATTATGCGTTGTAGCTTTGGATATTTCAGTGATGAAGAAGATAGAATGGTTTTAGAAAAGATTTACGGTGCCTTAAAAAAACAGGGCAGGTTTCTTATTGAGATTATCAGTAGAGATTGGCTTTTGAACCACTTCGAGGAAAGAGCTGAGATGGTAATTGATAGTGTTAAAGTGGTGGAAGAAAGAGAATTTGATATTTTAACAAGCAGGAATAACTTCACTATCAAAAGATATGAGAAAGATGGTATTGTTGCTAAAAAGGGTTCGTGGAGATTCTATTCTGTCCATGAGATAAAGAACATATTGGAGAATATTGGCTTCAAGTTCGTTGCAGGTTACAGTAATTTGAATAAGGAACCGCTTACAAAGGATACAAGATTAATGCGATTGGTATTTGAAAAGTGAGACTATGGCAACAGTAGATGACAGTGCATTTGCACCACTTTGCTATTTTCCAAGATGATATAAACTTCTCCAGACCTGTCTTACCTTATTTTCTAAATCTGTTAAATCTCCATTATTTTCTATTATAAAATCTGCTTTCCCTTCTTGGAAATCCTGTCCTTGTATATAATTCAGAGCATCTTCTTTTTTGTAACCAGAATCTATTAATCTTTTTATTCTTAAGTTATAATCTGCCTTTACAAGGATAATTTTATCAAACCAGTCTTCTATTTTCCATTTATAGATAAGTGCACAGTCAACAACAACAGTTTTAGAGTTTGGGAGTTTGGGAGTTAGAGAGTTTATTCTATTTTTCAATTTTCTTAAAAGTAAAGGATGAACCAGATTGTCTAGAATCCTCTTTTTATTCCTATTACCGAATACTATTCTACCAAGTTTTTTTCTATCAATTACGAGGCGAGCCTCCTCTTTATTATCTGAAAGAACTCTATTTCCAAAAGAAGTTAAAATTTTCTCTTTAATTGTTTCCTCTTTCAGAATTTCCCATCCAAGTTTATCCACATCAATAATCTCTGCACTCCACTGTTTTGTGCCAAAGGCATATCCCGATATTCGGGAAAAAAGATTAGCAACAGTGGATTTACCTGAACCCATTGCTCCAGTGATGGCGATAATCATAATCAATAATTTTTCCAGTAGTAATTATTTGCCTTTTCGGTGTAATCTAAATGGACTCCTGTAAATTCTTTTAGGATGAGGTTTTGTTAATGGGAATATGCCTTCACTTACCATTCGGATGTCTTCTATTGAGAAAAATGCTTTTGGATTAAATTTTTTAATAATTGCAACTACATTTTGAGTATCCTTGCGCTTTATAATAGTGTAAATAATATTTACTCGTCCACGAATGCCTTGAGCATCTATACTTGTAATTCCATAGCCTGAAGATTTAAGAAAATCTATTAATTTATATGCATCTTTTGTAGTAATAATTCGGATAATCAACATACCCATTGCCAATTTATTTTCTATGCAAATACCAACAAAATTTCCCATAGCAAAACCACCTGCGTAAGCAATATAACAGGCAACATTGGTTAGATTTTGCATAATTTGTCCGATTGCAAGAAGCCAAATCAGCACTTCAAAAAATCCAAGTAATGGGGCAAGAAACTTTGTGTTTCTTGAAAGAAGTATAACGCGAATTGTTCCAATCGCGACATCAAAAATTCGCGCAATAAAGATAAGCAGTGGTAGAATAAACCAGGTGAATATTTCTGAATTAAAAAATGGTGTGTGACTCATCTACAATTTTTGATACTTAATATTACTTTCAATGTGCTTCGTGCCAGTTCTTTCCTATGCCAATATCCACAACTACTGGCACATCAAGTTTTAATGCATTTTCCATCTCGGTTTTTACTATTTCTTTGACTTTGTCAACTTCTTTTTCAGCAACCTCAAAGATAAGTTCATCGTGTACTTGAACAAGCATCTTTGACTGTAAGTTCTCCTGCGAAAATCTTTTGTCTATATTTATCATTGCAACCTTTATCATATCAGCCGCAGAACCTTGAATTGGGGCATTTATCGCTACTCGCTCCTCAAACTCCCTTACCCTGATATCTTCTGAATTTATACTCTCAATGTCCCTTCTCCTTCCAAGAATAGTAGTGGTATATCCTCTCTCTCTCGCAGTTTTCAGACTCTCCTCTATCCAGGATTTCACACCAGGATAGATAAGAAAATAAGAATTTATAAAAATATCAGCCTCTCCAGTAGAACAACCGAGTTCTTTTGCAAGTCCATAAGGACCCATCCCATAAACAATACCAAAATTTATAACCTTTGCCTTTTTCCGCATCTCGGGTGTAACTTCCTTTTCAGAGACATTAAAAACTGCTATCGCAGTCTTTTTGTGAATGTCTATACCCTTTTCAAATGCCTGTTTAAGTGTTTTATCCCCTGAAATAGAGGCAAGAATCCTGAGTTCTATCTGGGAATAGTCCGCACAAAGCATCAAATAACCAGGGGGAGCGATAAATCCCTTTCTTATATCCGCTTTTGGAATATTCTGGAGATTTGGATTTGTAGATGAAAGCCTGCCAGTTGCTGTAACGGTTTGATTGAAAGTCGTATGGACTCTATTATTCTGGTCTGCAAGACGAGGTATTGCATCAATATAGGTTGATTTAAGTTTAAAAAGTTCTCTGTAACTGAGCAATTTTAGAGGTAAAGGATACCTCTTGGAAAGAGTTAGGAGCACATCAAAAGATGTGGAATAACCTGTTTTTGTCTTCTTTGACTTTGGAAGTTTTAGTTTATCAAATAGTATATAACCAACCTGTTTAGGTGAATTGACGTTAAATTCTTCTCCTGCAAGTTTGTATATCTCATTTTTTATCTCATCAAGTTCTTTCTCTAATCTTTTTGATTCTACTTCAAAGTAATCTCTGTTTATAAGTATACCTTCTTTTTCCATTTTTGATAAGACCCTTGATAAAGGCATCTCAATTTCCATAAACAGATTATACAATGATTTTTGTTCAAGTTCTTTTTCTAATATAGGTTCAAGTTCGGAAATTGCGCTGGCTTGTTCTCCTTCCTTGACTATCCTTCCAAGATATTCAAGTGTAAGATAATCCAGAGAATGGTCCTTAATACCCGGTTTTAGAAGATACGAGGCAATCCTGAGTTTTTGTTCTTCGGTTTTCAAAACTTGCCTGGCGGCAGTCAGGGAAACATCTATTGTTTTATGTTTTTGAGTAAACAGTGTCTGTGTGGCTGGTGCAGTTGTTTCAAACTTCTTCATAATTGAAAGAAGTTCAAGTTCTCTGAGTATTTTAAAGAGTTTTTCTCTGTTTATGTCTCCTATCTTAAAGTCCTCTTCTTCAACATCCACTTTTTTGTCTATGGTTACAAGTTCCTTTGAGAAAAGTGCCTGTTCACCATAAGTCTTAAGTATTTCTCTTAAACTTTGGCTCTTTATATTATCAATTTTATCCAGAATCTGTTCTACACTGCCGTAAGAGTTAATAAGAGTTATAGCAGTTTTTGGACCAATACCTGGCACACCCGGGATATTATCTATCGTATCACCACAGAGCCCAAGAAAATCAGCAACATACTTTGAAGGTATTCCCAACTTCTCTTTCGCATTCATAAACTTGAAGTCTTTTGAGTGAAGAAGTTTTACATTCTTATCTATCAGTTGAAGAAAGTCCTTATCCTGTGAGAATATTATTGTTTCATACCCTTTTTCCTTCACTTTTTCTGCAATTGAACCTATAATATCATCTGCCTCAATACCTTCCATTTCTATCATTTTGATACCCAAACTTTGTATTATCTCTTTTATGATTGGAATCTGTTTACTTAATTCATCAGGCATCTTCCTTCTTGTAGATTTATATTCTTTGAACTTTTCCATTCTTGCCCTTGAACCTCCGAGGTCAAAGACAACAGCTGCATACTCACATTTGTCTTTCTTGAGAAGCTTGAGCAAGGAGTTTATAAAACCAAATACTGCTGATGTATTTTGTCCTTTAGAATTTCTGAGAGGATTTTTGATAAAGGCAAAAAATGACCTATATGCAAGGGATGAACCATCTATAAGATATAATCGTTTCATAACAGTTTCGTTATTAGTGGTCGGTTATCGTGTTGGTAACAAATCACGAGCACGAGCCACCAGCACGAGTTCCGAGATTATCTTTCCCTCCAACAGAGGTATACACTCATAATTCCAAGCACAATATTTGGAAACCACATTGCAAGCCAGGGGACTATTATTCCCCTATCTCCCAGTTCTTCACCACCCAGGAGACAGGCATAATAAAATATAAAGAAAAATAGGCTTATTGCAAATCCAACAGCCCCACTACTTTTTCTAAATCTCCTGGCAACAGAAAAGCCCATAAAAACAAATACAATACAGGCAAATGGAATGGAAAACTTCTTGTGATACTCTACAAGGAGCCTGTTTATTCTGGCTTTACTATGTTTGCTCTCTTTTTTCAAACGGAGGTCATTTATCTTGTTTCTTAAAAGGGCACAGGAGAGTTCTCTGTCTCCTCTATAAGTTCTATTACGTCTCACAGATGCAGTATCTATAGGAAATAATATAGTATGTTTCTCAAACTTTAATTTTTTATATTTAGTGGGTTGTTCTCTATCCAGCTCATGGAGTTCACCATCAAAAAGCTCCATTATTATAGAGTTTTCTCTTTGGAAAAACCTGCCTTGTCTTGCGAATATTTCTCTTGGAGGGTCTGTCTTTTCAAATATTTTTATTCCTTTCACCATTGAGTTTTTGTAATCCACTCTACCAACCTGTATATCATATTCATCAAAATCCTTAATAGTTACCAGTGCTTTTAACCTGAAAATAGGTTTCCTCTGAGCAATATCTATTACCAGATTCTTAAGTTTATGATTGGACTCAGGAAGCACGCTATTATTAAACCATATCATAAAGACTGTAACAAAGATTGATAATATGAATGGAAATATTGTAAGCGAAAAACTATTGACCCCACAACTACTCATTGCCACCAGTTCGTTATCTTGAGAAAGCCTTCCAAATGCCATAAGACTTGCCACAAGCACCGCCATAGGAACTGTAAGTGCTATTATGAATGGCAGAGAAAGAAAGAGAAGATTAAGCACTGTTGTGACCTTGATGCCCTTACCCACAATATCCCATACTAGAATAAATATTCTATTCATCACCAGTATAAAGGTAAGGGTGGTAAATCCAAGCAAAAACGGACTAATATGTTCTCTTACTATATATTTATGAAGTATCATATATTAATTATAAACCGCATTTTACAAAAATACAAGTTTTTTTAAAAAAAGAATGTAGCGGAAGTCTTTAGACCTCCATAAAAAATCTTGACAAAGATTATTATTCATAGTATCTTATGTTTAGTGTCCAAGTTTGTCCAGAAGATTAAGAAAATAAGGCTAAAAAACAAGAGCCTCCTCTGTATTGGTCTTGATACTGATATTACAAAAATTCCAAAATTTCTTTTAAAAGAAACCAATCCAATATTTGCATTTAATAAAATAATAATAGATAATACCTTTGACCTTGTCTGTGCCTATAAACCTAATTATGCATTCTATGAGGCGCAGGGGCAAATGGGGCTTGAGGCATTGGAAAAGACAAAAAGATATATTCCAGAAGATATTCCCGTAATTATAGATGTAAAAAGAGGGGATATTGGGAATACGGCAAAAATGACAGCTAAATTCTTTCTTGAAGATATGACATTTGATGGAATTACAGTTAATCCATATATGGGATTTGATGCAGTAGAACCATTTTTATCTTACAAAGATAAGTGCAGTTTTATCCTGTGCCTCACTTCAAATAGAGGTGCAGAAGATTTTCAACTAAAGGATAATTTCTATCTGAAAGTAGCAAGAAAAATAGTAGAGTGGAATAAGAATGGGAATTGCGGTCTTGTGGTGGGTGCTACGAATCCAGATGGTTTAAAAAGAATAAGAGAAATTGCATCCTCTATTCCAATACTTATTCCAGGCATAGGGGCACAAGGTGGAGATATAAAACAAGCAGTAACTTATGGTGGCGAGAATATAATCATCAACTCCTCAAGGTCAATAATTTATGCATCTTCTTCAGAGGATTTTGGAAAAAAGTCAAGAGAAGAGGCTATTAAATTGAGGGATGAAATAAATAAATACAGAGAAGGGAGGTGATTCAGATGAAAAAGTTTCCTGTTGCGGTTGTTGCCATACTGAGTTTGAGCGCTTTTTCCAGCGTTCAAGCTGTTGACATCACCCTGCGATTGGGTCAGGGAGGATTTTATGACAATCGTTCACCGATTGGAAAATTAGGTGGTGGACAACTTGGTCTGGATATCAAGCTGGCTAAGCACCCTATTGCCATTTCTATTTTAGACGAGTACTACACAAATGACCCTGTTCCGGACTCTTCTTATGAAATAGGTAGTTTGGTTGTAGCTAATGTGCTCTACATGAGACCGTTGCCTATAAAATGGAAGTCAAATGTTTGGCTTGGAGGTGGTATTGGTGGGCTTGAGGTCCCCAAAATCGGGGAACCTGATGCTATGGAGAGAGGTATCCTGTTTGACCTCGTTGGTGGAATCAGTATTAAGGCGTTCTGGAAGATAGGGTTCTACATAGAAGGCAAGTATATTTACAGCAAAAAGACAACTGATAATGTCAAGGTAATAGATTACAGTGATTTTCCTGTTTTAGTGGGTATTTGCCTTAATTTCGGGTGGTAACTTCTATGAAAGATAAGGCTATATATACCACAAAAGAGGCTGCAAATTATCTTGGAGTAAGTCCATCTACTATCTATCGTATGGAAAAACGTGGTCTGCTTTCTCCGACAAAAACTTCAGGTGGACAAAGGCGCTTTAGTCAAAAAAACCTTGAATATGGAGGGTGAGATTTATGAGCAGTAACTTGGTAATAGTTTGTAGGCATGTGCTGAATGGGCAACCTATTTATCACCAAACTGAGGGACATGTACTTTGCGAGAAATGCTTCAAACATTATCATAGTTATGGATACGATGAAAATGGACATTGGAAAGTTCCAAAAAATGAGGACCTTACGAACTTAAGAAGCGTCTGCAGGTCATGTGTAAATCAAATTACGAAGGAGAAGCAGGGTGATATATGGGAGAGGCAAAAAACTACAGAGAGTTTTTTTTGATAAAGCAGCAAATTCTCTACCGAGACCAAATGGAAAGTAATTTAGGTTAGGAGGAGGAATGACAAAATGCTTGATAGAGAAGTAGTAAAGGAATTTTTGCAAGATAAATTGGAAGAAATTAA
>JAUWAR010000131.1 GCA_030601965.1 bacterium
TTCAATTATCCCATTATGAACAACAGCAATGGAACCATCAATGCTCAAATGAGGGTGGGCATTTGTGTGATTTGGCTCTCCATGTGTTGCCCATCTTGTGTGTGCTATCCCTATCGTAGAATCTATTGAATTCTTCTCCACTGCTTTTTCAAGCTCTTTTACCTTTCCGACCTGCTTTTGGATAAAGAGTTTTTTCTTTGATATTACGGCGAGTCCTGCAGAGTCATATCCTCGATATTCTAACCTTTTAAGACCCTCAATAAGTATTGGAACAGCCTGGTTCTTACCAATATATCCTACTATTCCACACATATTAGGTTATTGAGTCATTAGGTTATTAGGTTATTCACTGCAATGTTTTTTAATTACTCAATTACCTAATAACTTAATCACTGTTTCTACCAGTTTTTCTGTAAGTGTTTTTTCTTTTGTTTCACATATAATCCTTACCACTGGTTCCGTATTAGATTTTCTTATATGCAACCATCCATCACCAAAATCAAGCCGCATTCCATCTTCATAATTTATCTTGCCATTAGGAAGTTTAGAAAGTAATTTGGTTATTGGTTCATAGTTATCGGTTATTTGTTCCATGAACAAAGAACCATGAACCATTGACCCATTTATTTTTTTCTTAAGCATATAATATTTAGGAAGATTAGATACAAGTGTTGAGATTTTCTCTCCTGATGCTGCCATATACTCGAGTATTTTGCCCATTCCAGCTATAGCGTCTCTGGTATATTGAATTTCAGGAATTATAACTCCACCATTTCCTTCACCCCCGAGTATAGCTCCACTCTTAAGCATTTCTTCGACAACATTCGCTTCACCAATAGGTGTTCTTATCAATTGACAATTGACAGTTGACAGTTGACAGTTCTTCTTAAAAATGTCTTCTATCATTCTACTTGTGGAGAGATTTATCACGACATTGCCTTTTTTTTCTTTGAGCATAAAATCTGAAACAAGAGCAAGTGTATACTCCTCACCAACGGCTTTCCCCTTGTCTGTAACAATAGATAATCTATCTCCATCTGGGTCTGATGCAAACCCTATATCAGCATTTTCTTCTTTTACGGTTCGTTCCAGAGTATTTAGATTTTCTGCAATGGGTTCAGGATTTCTGGGGAATGGTTCACCTGGTTTAGAGAATATATCTATAACTTCACATCCAATTTCTTGAAGAAACAATTTCCCTGGGACAGAGAGTGCAGCATTGCAGGCATCAAGACATACTTTAAGATGACGATTTGCGATTAAGGATTTCCGATTTCCGATGTTATCAAGAACTGTATCTATATGCCTCTTTATACCATTGTTATCTTTTTTTACCTGACCAATGATATCATTCTGAGTCAAAAGCGAAGAATCTCTCTTTTTGTTATAAATATTATACAAGACTTCTATTTCTTGTTTATTAAGAAATCTGCCTTCTTTATGTATGAATTTAAATCCATTCCAGTTTTCTGGATTATGGGATGCTGTTATAGCAATTCCGCCTTTAGATTTAAGAACTTTTGTATTATAGACGACTGTAGGAGTGGGGCAGACCCCAATATCTATACAATTACAGCCTGTGTTACAGAGAGTTTCTATGAGGAGTTCTTTTATCCATTTGCCAGTTTTTCTCGTATCTCTTCCAATTACAATATCTCCTTGTTTAGTGTAGAAAGAGAAAGCTATTCCCAGTGTCTTTATATCATCTTCTTTCAATGATTCACCTACAATTCCCCTGACACCAGAGACACCGAAAATGGGTTGTTTCATAGTCTTTCAATATTACAGATGTCGGTCAGTATTAAACTAACATCCTGCTGATTATCCCGCGTTTTTCAAAGCCAGAGGTGGGACTCGAACCCGCAACCTGTGCATTACGAATGCACTGCTCTTCCCTTGAGCCACTCTGGCATTTATTATATGCCGAGGGACGGAATCGAACCGTCGACACCTGGATTTTCAGTCCAGTGCTCTACCGACTGAGCTACCTCGGCAGTTCACATTTTAGAAGATTTTAGTATTACTCTTTGTTATAATATTGTTAACAGGAGCAGCAATTGTCAAGATTTTTCTTGAAAAAGTAATGCTTATTTACCCAAACTTTTGGAGGCTTTTGTTAATACTTCACATCCATCATCCGTAACAAGAACAATGTCTCCTATCTTTATTCCACCCCAGCCTGGAATGCATACTGCTGGTGTAATTCCAAATACCATACCTGATTTTAATACACCAGTGGAAGATGGACCAAGAAAAAGTCCTGTTCTTATCATTCCAACAGGATACCCAAGAATATTTAAAAAATAATCTCCTAATCCTTTTTCTTTTAAATAGTCTCTTGCTACAGCATCTACCGCCTGAGCAATCCTCCCCGGCTTTATAAAATCAAGAACCTTTTCGAAAGCCCCAAGAACATAGTTGTGCATTTCCGAAATCTTTTCGGAAACTTTTCCGAAAGAATGAGTTCTTGCAAGGTCGCAGGAGTAACCTCTATATATTGCGCCAAATTCTGTCCTGATGAGGTCGCCTTGTTGTAATTTTCTTGGTCCTGGAACTGACTGAGGGTCTTGGGTATGGTTTCCAAACGCACAGGTAGCGGGAAATGCCCTTTTATCGCCACCTTTTTGGTATATCAGGACTTCTATCGCATGCCTTAAATCTATCTCAGTTATTCCCACCCCATATACTATGGAGTCTGCAACTTCATCCATAATTTTTGAGGTGTCTCTTATGATTTCAATTTCCTTATGGGTTTTAACCATAGCGAGGTCTGCAACAATGTCTTCTATGAAGATTATCTTACATACTTCATCCAGGAATTCATATCCCTTTCTAAACAAACCCAATCTGTTTATCTTACAGTATTTCAATAATTCTCTGAGTTCTTTAGTATAGATGTAATTATTCACGAGAAAAGAATATGTATCTGCTTTGATAGACTGAAAATCTCCTGTTCCTTTACCGAACTTTTCAATAGTAACTATATCGCCTATAAGATATACTTCTTGTTCTGTAAGGAGCATACAGGGTGAGAGTTCCACAAGATTATAGGACTCGGATTTCTCGAGAAGCCATAAAATTTCATAAGGAGAGTCTATAAGGATACCATCAACTTCTTTTTCTCTCATT
>JAUWAR010000018.1 GCA_030601965.1 bacterium
GCCGCACTTAGAGGGGACTTTCCACACGTGCTAGAAAAGAGATTCGATTGTAGTCAATGTGGACTCTGTGCAATGAGATGTCCTGCTGAACTTGTTCACTATAATGTTTCACAACTCGGAAGAAGATTATATGGGAGACACCTCTATCCTCTGGAGAAAAATGTTAAAAAGAGGGTAAAAGAGATAGAAGAAGGTAAGTTTGAAAAAGAACTTAATAAACTTTTGAAGGCAGATGATAAGGAGTTGGAAAAACTCTATGCTGGACGAGAAAGAGAACCGGATTAAAAAATGACGAGATCCGAATGACGAATGTCGAATAAATTCTTGAATGTCCAAATCCCAATTTTGTTATTAGACATTGGGAATTTGTCATTTTATTCTGATTTCGGGCTTCGGATTTCGGATTTTAAGAGGGGGTTGTAATGGCGGAACTTAAGTTTATACAGGGGTATCCTGAGTATATGTATGAATCTATCCAAATTGTTAATAGCACAAGGGCAAAAAGAAAAAGTTATACACCACCCGCAATGACAAAAGAGGAAAAAGAAGAGGTTTTGAAACTCCATCCTGATTATGCAGTAGGAGGTAAGAGAAAAATAAAGATAGGATTAAATAAAGGGGCTACTGCTCCAAATGAAGTGGCTGACCTTCTTGAATCTTATCCCCTGATAAATCCTAAAGAGATTAACCTGAATGATATTGATTATGAAACTGATATTTTGATAATAGGTGGTGGTCTTGCAGGCACTTCTGCGGCATTGTGGGCAAATGACTCAGGAATACCAACAGAGAAAATTCTTCTGACCAATAAATTAAGGCACGGTGATGCAAATTCTATAATGGCAGAAGGTGGAACTCAGGCAGCAGATAGACCTAATGATAATCCTGCGATTCACTTTATTGATGCATACGGAGGTGGGCACTTCACTAACAAAAAAGATGTGCTTATGGGACTTGTAGAGGATGCCCCATTTATAATCAGATGGCTTGAGAGTTTTGGATGTTTGTTTGACAAAGAAGAAGATGGAAGTTTTGTAGAAAAATGGGGTGGTGGGACATCCAGAAAAAGGATGCACTCTTGTAGAGATTATACAGGACTTGAAGAATTGAGGGTTATAAGAGATGAATTTAGAAATAGAAGGATTCCATCCCTTGAATTCTATCCAGCAGTAGAACTGCTTACAGATGGAGATAACAAAGTAGTTGGAGCAGTATTGTGGAATATGGAGACAGAAGACTATAAAATCGTAAAGGCAAAGGCAACCATTTTAGCTACTGGTGGTTTTGGGAGGTTACATATAAGAGGATTTGCTACTACAAATCATTATGGTGCTACCTGTGATGGACTGGTTCTTGCATATAGAGCAGGAGCAAAACTGAGAGATACTGATACTGTTCAATACCATCCAACAGGTGCGGCATATCCACAACAGATAATTGGACTATTATTAACGGAGAAATTGAGGAGTTCGGGCGCTCAGCCTGTAAATAAGCATGGAGAGGCATTTGTATTCCCCCTTGAGCCAAGGGATGTTGAGGCATCTGCACTTATAAGAGAGTGCTATGTGAACGATAATGGTATTACCACACCGACTGGTATGAAGGGAGTATGGCTGGACACGCCACTTATTGATGTAAAAAATGGTGAAGGTTATCTTGAAAAGGCTTTTCCTGGTATGGTGAGAATGTTCAAGAGGTTTGACATTGATATGGTAAAGGACCCCGTGTTGGTTTTCCCCACTCTCCATTATCAAAATGGTGGTGTAGAAACAGACCCCGAGGGACATACGAACATACAAGGGCTATTTGTAGCAGGTGAAGTATCTGGAGGGGTTCATGGAAAGAACAGACTTATGGGAAATTCAACACTTGATTGCCTTGTATATGGAAGAAGGGCTGGTATCTATTCTGCAGAATATGTAAAAAAAGGAGTAAAAACAGGTAAATTAGGCTTGCAACATGTCGAAAGGTATATTAAGATGTTAAAAGATGCTGGGATAAAGACTGACAGAAAAGCACCAATCCTTATACCTGATTATAGAGGAAAGGCAGTTCTGGCAAGGATGATAGATGTGTTTTAATATTAATGAGTTAACGGGTTAACGAGTTAATAAAAAATTAATAATCCGGTAATAGAATAATAACTATGAAGGCAGGAACTCATCGTTTGAGTGGGAATGAGGCGTGTGCTGAAGGGGCGATTGCGGCGGGATGCCGATTTTTGGGGGTCTATCCAATTGTGCCAGCACTTGAGGTTGTTGAAAGATTCCTGAAGAGGTGCCCCGAGATAGGTGCAACTTTTGTTCAGATGGAGGATGAGATTTCAGTTCTTGCGGCTGTTTTGGGTGCATCCTGGACAGGGAAAAAGGCAATGACAGTGACTTCGGGACCGGGTTTCTCCCTTATGATGGAACATCTTGGACTTGGTGTGATGCTGGAAACTCCTTGTGTGATTGTTGATGTTCAAAGAGGTGGACCATCCGAGGGTATGCCAAATTCTCCATCTCAAGGAGATATGATGCAGGCAAGATGGGGCTCTCACGGTGATTATGAAATTGTTGCTCTTTGCCCAAACTCTCCTCAGGAAATGTTTGACTTTACTATAAAAGCATTTAATCTATCAGAAAAATATCGGATTCCTGTTGTAGTAATGGCAGACGAAGCAGTTGGACATATGACTGATAATGTTGTGATACCTAATAAGATTGAGCTTGTATCCAGAAAATATTATAAGGGGAAAAAGGACAAATATTTGCCGTTCTTGCGAGAGCCTGCTTTAACCGGGATTCCTTCAATGGTTGATATAGGCAATGGTTACAAATTTCATGTTACAGGTCTTACTCATGATGAAAGGGGTTATCCTATTATGAATGCTGAATGCCAGGAATTCTGTGTTAGACCTTTGATGGAGAAGATAAGAAAGAATGTAGATGAGATTGTTGAGTTTGAAGAAAAAGATACTAATAATGCAGAGATAGTTGTCCTTTCCTATGGAATTACCTCCAGAGTGGCTGAGAAAGCCATGGATTTGGCAACAAAAGACGGAATAAAAGTAGGTTTTTTAAGACCCATTGTTGTCTGGCCCTTTCCTGAGAAAAAAGTGAGAGAACTTTCAAAGAAGATAAAGGCATTTGTGGTTCCAGAGATTAATTATGGACAGATTGTGTATGAGGTAGAGAGATGTGCTGGTGGGAATTGTAATATCATATTTGTGCCGTCCAAAAGTGGAGCAGTTCACGAGCCAGAGGAGATTGTCAATGCTATAAAAATGGGAATAAAAGAAGAAAAGAGAGAGGAAGTTATTCAAGTTAAAATTAGCAATCAGCAATGAACAATTATCAATTATTGATTTTTCATTTTGACTTGCTAATTGATAATTGCTAACTTTGCATTGATATGGCTAAAAAGAAGAAAGAAATACATCCAATGGAGTCTCTGCTCCGTATGGACAGGATACCTCACATCTGGTGTCCGGGGTGTGGTATTGGTACAGCGGTTACTGCTTTTACATCTGCACTTGAGAAGTTAAAAGCAGATCTAAACAAGGTATGTGTAATTTCAGGCATTGGTTGCACAGGAAGAGTGGCGGGTTATGTTAAGCTGGATTCATTTCATACAACTCATGGCAGGCCTATTGCTTTTGCAACAGGTATAAAACTTGGAGATCCAGAATTAAAAGTGGTTGTCTTTTCAGGTGATGGTGATATTATAGCAATTGGGGGCAATCATTTTATGCATGCGGCGAGAAGGAATATAGACATGACGGTAATATGTGTTAATAACTTTATTTATGCAATGACCGGAGGACAGGTTGCGCCGACAACTCCACTCACAGCTTATACTACGACCAGTCCTTATGGTAATGTTGAGGTACCATCTAACATTCCACAATTGGCAGAGGCGTGTGGTGCTGTGTATGTAGCAAGATGGACAGCCCTGCATATTCGGAGACTTACGAATGCTATAGTTGAAGCAATGCAGAAACCGGGCTTTTCTGTAGTAGAGGTTATCTCATCCTGTCCCCAGTATTATTCAAGAATCAACAAATTAGGAGATGGACTTGATATGATGAAATTCTATCATGATAATTCAGTGATAAGACATAATGAGCCCACAGAAAATCTTGATATTGACTATCAAAAACAGATTATAGTAGGAAAGTTTATTGATAGGGAAAGACCCACATATATGGATTCATATAAGAAGTGGCTTGAGGAAGTAAAACATCAAATACCTAAAAGTCCAAAAATCCAAAATACCTAAATCTTTGGATATTTAGGTGTTTAGGAATTTAGGTATTTAGGAATTTAATTAAGATGAGGGCTAATCCAAAGGATGTTTTTACTGGTGCTTATTATATAGATGGGGATGTTTCATCTGCTTATGGAGCTGCGGCTGCAGGATGTAAGTTTATAGGAGGTTATCCCATTACGCCATCAACTGAGGCATTTGAGGCATTCGTGCGCAGAGCACATCAGGTAGGGGCTATATCCATCCAGATGGAGGATGAACTTGGTTCTATTGCATCTGTCATAGGTGCATCCTGGGCAGGCAAAAAAGCGATGACCATAACCTCTGGACCAGGTTTTTCTCTTATGATGGAGAATATTGGACTGGGGGCTATGTTAGAAACTCCATTCGTGGTTCTTAATATTCAACGAGGGGGTCCGTCTACAGGTCTTCCAACTCTCACAGGTCAGGCAGATATGATGCAGTCAAGGTGGGGCTCACACGGTGATTATGAAATTATAACCATTGCCCCAGATTCTCCTCAAGAAATGTTTGATTATACAGTTAAGGCATTTAACCTCTCGGAAAAATATAGGTGTCCTGTTATGATAATGTCAGATGAGTGTGTGGGTCATATGACTGAAAAGGTCGTTATACCTTCTGCCGATAAGATTGAAGTTGAACCAAGGAGATTTTATAAAGGCGATAAAGACAAATACATACCTTTTCCTGTTGACAATTTAGTTCCTCCAATGGTAAAAGCAGGGGATGGGTACAAACTTCATCTTACTGGACTCGCTCATGACGAAAAAGGTTACCCCCTACTAACTCAAAACTCAAAAGTCAAAACGCAAAACGCAAACACAAGGAGATTGGTTGATAAGATTCGGCTTAATGTAGATAAAATCATTGAGTTAAAAGAAGATGGGATTGACGACGCTGAGATTATTGTTGTCTCCTATGGAATAACCTCGCGGGTTGCAATACGAGGAATTGAAATGGCAAGAGCAAAAGGCATAAAGGTGGGAAGTCTCCGACTTGTAACTGTATGGCCATTTCCTGAAAAGAAAATTACTGAACTTGCGAACAAGGTAAAAGCATTCGTGGTTCCAGAAATAAATTATGGTCAGATTGTTTTTGAGGTGGAGAGGTGTGCTTATGGCAAGGCAAATATCGTTCTTGTGCCACATGGTGGAGGCTCGGTTCACAATCCAGATGATATCTTTCACGCCATAGAATATGCTGCAAAAGAGAGGAAAAATGTTGATGGAATTATTGAACAGAAAACAAATTTGTATTCCCTGATTTTTGAAAAGGAGTACAAACTACACGGATAAATCATTTTAGAATTAACAATTAGCAATTAGCATTTCAAAATTGATAATTGTCCATTGTTAATTGCTAATTTTGCATTGATTTTTTAATGTCTATTATAACTACCTGTCTTACCAACGCTGTTAAAAAGAGTCGCATCAAGAAGGTATGTCTGGTATCAGATTTTTTATATCAGCGGGAGATTGTGGATTCCTTGGAATTTGATACATTTCATGTCACTCGTGGTAGGCCTATTGCCTTTGGAACAGGCCTGAAACTTGCAAACCCGGAACTAAAAGTAATTGCACTTATTGGTGACCTGATTACTCTTGGAGGAAATCACTTTATGCATGCAGGAAGAAGAAATATGGACATTGTGGTAATATGTGTGAATAACTTTATTTATCCTAAAATAGCAGGCAATACCACGCCGACAACTAAAGTTCCATTTTCACAATATGCACCCTTTGAGCGTCCTATTAATGTTCCGCATATGGCAAAGTCATCTGGGGCCGTATATGTGGCAAGGTGGACTACTTTACATAACTCAGAACTTACTGAATCTATAACCCAAGCCCTTCAAAAATCTGGTTTTTCTGTCATTGAGGTTATGGCGCCAGGTGGCAGTTATTTCGCAGGGATTCCAAGTTTAAAAAATGAATCTGAACTTCTTAAGTTTTATTATGAAAACTCAGTGATAAAAAATGGTGAAGACACAAGAAATGTTGAAATTATTCCTGATAATAAAATCATAGTAGGCAAGTTTTTTGAGCAAGAAAGACCCACATTCCTGGACTCATATAATGCCCAACTCTCCAGAGTTATGGGTGATAAATTTAAACCGTATGTTTGAAATTAAATTTGCGGGTTATGGAGGGCAAGGACTGATTAGGTCCGGTGTTATTGTAGGAAAGGCTGCTTCTATCTACGATAACAAGTTTTCCACAATGAACCAGTCCTTTGGACCAGAGGCAAGAGGTGGTGCCTGTAGTTCCCAACTACTCGTATCAGAAACAAAAGTTCTATATCCTTATGTTACAAAATTAGACATCCTTGTCGCTATGTCTCGGGAAGCATATGAAAAATTTGAACCAGAACTAAAAGACACAGGAATGCTTATTTATGACTCAGATTTAGTTAAACTAAAGAAAATGCGACCAAAAATTAAACTTTATCCTATTCCTGCAACAAGATTTGCTGAAGAATTAGGAAATCGGATTATTGCAAATGTAGTAATGCTCGGCTTCTTCACTGCTATTACTAAAGTAGTATCAAAACAGGCAATGGAAAAAGCAATCCCTGATTCAGTTCCTGAAAGGTTCAAAGACCTTAATCTAAAAGCATTTAATAAAGGCTTCCAGCATGAAAAACAAATACCTAAAATTCCAAAATTTCAAAATTCCTAAATTTTTTAGGCATTTAGGTATTTAGGCGTTTAAATTATGAAATACTGGCGAGCTCCTTATGATATAAATGAAGTAAAGATTGCTCACGGACAGGTCCATATAATAAAGGACAGATGTAAAGGATGTGAATTTTGTATAGAGTATTGCCCTACAGATGTCCTGGAACTTTCTGATGAGTTCAATGCCAAAGGGTATCACATCCCCTATATTAAGAACGAAGAGAATTGCACTAACTGCGGTCTATGTGAGATGTTATGTCCAGAATTTGCTATTTGGTCAACACTTAAAAAAGGGAGAAAAGCGAAAGTAGCGGGGCTTGTCCTCGGCAAACAAGAATGAAAAAAATCTCTCACATCCAAACTGCACTGGAGACAAAAGATATAATTCTTAAATTTCCTAAAATTACTCCTATAACTTATACTGTTAGAAAGATAAATACATCTCCTTGTAAAGATGGTTGCCCAATAGATACAGATGTGAAAGCTTATCTTGGCTTAATTGCTACAGGAAAGTTTGAAAAAGCCCTTGAAATAGTTAAAAAAGACAATCCTATACCTGGAATTTGTGGTCGTATATGTGTCCATCCCTGTGAAACCGAATGTACCCGTGATGAAATCGATCAACCACTCGCCATTTGTGCACTTAAAAGATTCTTGGCTGATTATGAACTCAGACATGGTAGTACCCCCGACTTGGCGGGGGTCAAAAGCACCAAAAAGGGAAAAATTGCTATTATTGGTTCAGGTCCAACTGGCTTGACTGCCGCTAATGACCTCATTAGGTTAGGATATAAGGTTACTGTATTTGAAGAGCTTCCAGTTGCCGGAGGGATGTTATATACAGGTATTCCGGAATACAGACTTCCCAGAAATATTATAAAAACCGAAGTTAATGCTATAAAGGAACTTGGCGTAGCAATCAAGACAAGAACAAAGATTAAAAGCTTGAGCAAGCTGCGTAAACAGGGCTATGATGCTATATTTATTGCTGTAGGTGCACACAAGGGTTTAAAACTTAGAGTCCCTGGAGAAGATGAATTTAAAGGCTTCCTTGACTGTATTACTTTTCTCCGGGCGGTAAGTCTTGGGAAAAAGGTTAAAATCGGAAAGAAGGTTATTGTTATTGGAGGCGGTAATGCAGCTATTGATTCTGCTAGAACAGCATTTAGGCTGGGATCCAGTGTCCATATTGTATATAGAAGGTCTCGAAAGGAAATGCCTGCTAACGCTTGGGAGATTGAAGAAGCAGAAAGAGAGGGGATAAAGATTCACTACCTTGCTTCTCCACTTAAAATACTTGGTGAAAATGGTAAAGTAGTTGGTATGGAATGTATCCAAAATAAATTAGGAAAGCCAGATTCAAGTGGTAGAAGACGACCGGTTCCCATTAAAGGGTCTGAATTTAATATAGAAACTGAGACAATAATACCCGCTATTAGCCAGGAACCTGATTTGTCATGGCTTCCAGCAGGACACAAACTTAAAATATCTAAATGGAATTCATTTGAGGTGGATGAGGACACCCTTGCAACAAATGTAAAGGGTATTTTCGCAGGTGGCGATTGTGTAACCGGTCCCAAGACTGTAATTGAAGCAATAGCAGCAGGCCACAAGGCAGCAAAATCAATTGATAGATACTTGCAACGTAAACCCCTAAAAGAAGAAACCAAAGTAAACGAAAGAGTGGAGTTTGAAGTCGTAATAGAACCAAAGGAGAAGAAAGAAAGAGTCTATATGCCTCACCTTTCTATAAAAAATAGAAAGAATTTTAAAGAGGTAGAGTTAGGCTTTAAAGAAAAGATGGCAATAGAGGAAGCTAAAAGATGTTTAAAGTGCGGTTTCTGTGCAGAGTGTAGTGAATGTATGCCTGATTGTGAGAAAAGCTTGGTATCTTTATCAATACCGGAAGAACCCTCTGGGATTTTGTTAAGGGTACCTCTTGACCAAAGGGAATTTCCATTAAATGGTAATCCTTTGCAAGGAAAGTTTTCCTTGGCTGGTGGCAAGAAAGTTACTGTTATAGTAGAACCTATAACTGCTCAAGTGAGAAGTGAGCTCTGTCGGGGATGTGGTGATTGTGAAGAAATTTGTGAGTATTCTGCTCCTAAACTGCAGGATCAAGGAAATGGGGTATTCATCTCTAAAATCGACGAAATCGGTTGCAAAGGCTGTGGCATCTGTGCATCGGTCTGCCCATCAGGTGCAATAACACTAAATCATTTTACTAATAAATACATTGAAACCCTTATAAAACATTCTACCCGGCTTTAGCCGAGGGTTAGAAGTAATAGTCTTGAAAACCAAAAACCAAAAACCAAAAACCAAAAACCGACCCAAAATAGTTGTCTTGATATGCAATTGGGCTTATCCAATGACACAAGACTTTGAACCTCTTGACTCAATTAACTCAACAAACTCAATAAACTCAATCAGAGTTATGTGTTCAGGTCGTATTGATATCTCTCTTATTCTTAAAGCCCTTGAACTCGGCGCTGATGGTGTGATAGCCTTCGGGTGTTCAAAAGGAAACTGTCACTATATAAAAGGTAATGAGCAAGCAGAAAAGAACTTTGACAAGGCAAAAGAGATTCTTTATCTACTTGGAATAGAACCTACAAAGCTCAAACTTGAACTCATTTCACCTGACGAACCATGGAAACTCAAAGAAACCATTACTTCTTTTATAACCCAATTACCTAATAACTCAATGACCAAATGACCCAATTCCAGGACATAATCAAAAGAACTAAAGCCTATCTTTGTCTTGATTGTGGAAAATGCACCTCGGTCTGTCCTATCTCTATCCTAAACGAAAATTATACCCCAAGACTATTGGTAAATAAGGTACTTAGAGGTGATATTGACCTCTTAAATGATGAACTACTCTGGTCATGTATAAGTTGCGGATTATGTTATGAAAGATGCGAATCAGATGTTAAATTCCATGAGTTCATCAGAGACCTGCGAATAGAGGCATATAAAATTGGCAAAACTGGAGTCTATGCCCATCACGGAACAATGCAGTCTATAATGAGAATGATGACCCGTCCCGACCTGAAACAGAACAGATTGGATTGGCTCACAAAAGACCTCAAGGTAAAAATTCCGAAATCCGAAATCCGAAATCCGAAATCCGATTCTCTAACCCTCTATTTTGTCGGTTGCTTGCCCTACTTTGATTCTTTCTTCAGTAACCTACAATTAAATATCCTACAAATTGCCAAAAGCACTATCAAGATATTAAACCATCTCGGTATAGAGCCTGTTATTATGCCCAATGAAAGATGTTGTGGACACGACCTTTTATGGACAGGCGATATTGAAAACTTCAAAAAACTTGCACAACATAACATCGCTGAAATCAACAAAACAGGCGCAGAAAAAGTCCTCGTCTCCTGCCCGGAATGCTATGTAACACTCAAAGAATATTATCCTGAGTATGTAGCACCGCTAAATGCCGAAATAATCCACATCTCAGAACTTATTGCAGAAAATCTCCCGGAACTAAAAAACAATGGTGGCACAGGCTTCCAGCCTGTGAAGACCCACAGCCAAGATGGCTGTGCCAATAGTTCATTAAAAGTCACTTATCAGGACCCTTGCAGACTCGGTAGATTCTCTAATATTTATGAACAGCCTAGACAAATTATAGATGCTATGGGATTTAAACTCAAAGAAATGGACAAAAATAGAAAAAGTGCTATCTGTTGTGGAACAAGCGGATGGATGAACTGTAGTACCTATTCAAAGCAGATTCAGCTCGCAAGACTGAAGGAGGCAAAAAATACAGGCGCAGACTTACTTATCACATCTTGCCCAAAATGTCAGATTCATTTTAAATGTGCAATGTCTGATAAAAATATAGACAAAAAAACAAAAATTGAAATTCAAGATTTAACGACTTTAGTAGCAAACCAATTAAAATAATGAATCTGTAGGAGGGACTTTCTAGTCCCGATATAACTCGTATTTTTGATATTTGATTTTTGATATTTAATTTTTCTACGAAAGGAGGTGATTGGATTGTTGGAGCAAAGCGGAAATCCCGACCCATCGGGAGCAGAAGAATTGAAAATAGGCGTGTTTATATGCGAGTGTGGAATAAATATTGCAGGGACAGTTGACTGCGACGAACTCACAGAATGGGCAAAAACCTTACCTGATGTTGCCTTTGCGATTAAAAATAGATACACCTGCGCAGAACCTGGCCAGCAAGAGATAAAACGATTTATAAAAGAGGAGAATTTAAATCGCGTAGTCGTCGCATCGTGCACCCCTCGTATGCATGAGCCTACTTTTAGAAGATGCTGTGCTGATGCCGGGCTTAACCCCTATCTCTTTGAAATGGCTAATATCAGGGAACAGTGTTCCTGGGTGCATTCAGATAGGAAACAGGCTACTCAAAAGGCAAAAGATATCGTGAAGATGGCAGTTGCAAAGGCAAGACTTCTTGAGCCTCAACAAGAACTTGAAGTCCCGGTTACTCAGTCTGCTCTTGTTGTGGGAGGTGGTATAGCAGGAATACAGACATCTTTGGACCTTGCTGACGCTGGATACCCTGTCTATCTGGTAGAAAAGGAGCCTACCGTTGGTGGGTTGATGTCTTATATCAATAAGACCTTCCCCACAATGGACTGAGCAATATGAATCCTCGGTCCGAGGATGATGGATGTCGGTCGACATCCCAAAATTAAACTGCTTGCCTATTCAGAAGTTGTCCAAATTACAGGATACATCGGTAACTTCCATGTTAAAGTCCGAAAAAAGGCAAGATATGTGGATGAATCCGCCTGTACCGCCTGCGACGAATGTGTTAAGATATGTCCCGTTGTAAAACCTGACGAGCATCAGTTAGGATTCGCTACAAGAAAAGCTATATACATCCCATTCGCACAAGCAGTCCCTGCTGCCTATCTCATCAATATGGAAGATTGTCTTGGAAACAATCCAATCGCCTGTGGCAAGTGTGCAGAAGTCTGTGACCCAAAGTGCATAGATTTCGACCAACAGGATGAGTTTGTAGAATTTGATGTTGGAGTCGCTATCGTTGCAACAGGAATGGATGTCTGCGACCCCACTATACTTGATGAATACTATTATACTAAATACGAAAATGTTATTACTTCCTGGGAATTTGAAATACTCACAGGTCCAGGGTATATCACAAAGAGTGAACTTCTAAGGCCAACAGACCGCAAACTCCCAAAGAGTATTGCCTTTATTCAGTGTGTTGGTTCAAGGTCCGAAAAAAGAGGTAATCCCTACTGCAGTAATATATGCTGTATGAATACTGTTAAGGATACTCTCTATCTTAAAGACCATCACCCAGAAATGGAATGTGTCGTCTTCTATATGGATATGAGAACATTTGGAAAGGGCTATGAAGACCTCTATAAACGGAGCAAGGCTCTGGGAGTTAAGTATATAAGAGGCATCCCTGGGGATGTCGTTCAAGACCCTAAAACAAAAAACTTAATTATTACAGTAGAAAATACAACTACTGGAAAACTTGAGAAACACGAATTTGAAATGCTTGTGCTTTCTGTAGGTGTCATCCCAAGACTTGAAACCGAGCAAATCCAGAGAGCCCTCACACTATCAAAAACTCCAGATGGCTTTCTTATGGAAACCCATTATCAACTGAACCCAATTGATTCACCAACCGGAGGTGTTTTCCTTGCTGGGTGTTGTGAAGCACCCAAGGATATTAAGTCATCTGTTATCCAGGCATCTGGTGCAGCCGCAAGAGCAGAAAGACTTCTCTCTACTGGCAAGGTGACAGTAGAGGCTATCACTTCTACAATTATTCCAGACTTATGCAAATCTTGCGGTATCTGTGCTGACGCCTGCCCTTATGGCTCAATAACTGTTGATAAAGAGGCAAAAACTCCAGCCGTAGTTGTTTCTGCCGCTTGTAAAGGATGTGGAACTTGTGGTGCAGAGTGCAGATTTGGTGCCATTGAGATGAAGCACTTTACTGATGACCAGATACTCGCAATGATAGATGCGATGCTTGAGGAAAAACCTGAAGAGAAAATCTGCACCTTTGCCTGCAACTGGTGTTCGTATGCTGGAGCAGACCTTGCAGGGCTTTCAAGGATGCAGTATCCTGCAAATGCAAGACTAATAAGAACAATGTGCAGTGGAAGGGTAGATGAAAAGTTTATCTGGCACGCATTCAAAAAAGGTGCTCCAGTTGTTCTTGTCTCAGGTTGTCATTTTGTAGATTGCCATTATATTGATGCAAACAGATGGACACAAAAAAGGGTAGAATCTTTATGGAACAAAATGGAGCGCAAAGGCATCAGGCCTGAGAGACTGCAACTTGAGTGGGTATCTGCTGCCGAAGCAGTCAAATGGACAAAGGTGATGAATGCCGTTGAAGACATCAGAAAGACTGTAACAAAGAAAGAGATAGAAGAAACAAAAAAGATACTAATGTAGGGGCGAACCTGTGTGTTCGCCCACTAAACAAAGAGGAAGAACCTCTAAAATGTCTGAAGAAATAACATTCAAATGTCTAAGATGTGGGTATGAATATCAAGGACCTTATGACAGAAAAAAGCCTGAAGAACGCACCTGCCCAAAGTGTGGTTCCAACTCCATCCGCCCCTTGCCCAAGAAAACTCAATAAACTCTAATTTCTCTTGACATGCCATCACAATTATACTATTTAAAAGAAGCAGAGTATACTGCTAAATTAACCCTTTAGGCATTTGAAATTGGAAATTTTATCCATTCGTCATTCGGATTTTAAATGATATGTTCTGGGATTATATTTTCCTTCTAAGACCCACCCTGTTCGTTCCTGTCTGGACATTCCTCCTTATAGGTTATGCCCGAGCAACAGGTGGTAACATCACAGGCAAGATGCCTGTGCTACTGTGTGTATTTATCCTTTATACGCTCCTTATGGGTGCTATCTATATCATAAATCAAATCGCAGATAGAGAATCTGATAGAATAAATAAAAAATTATTTCTGCTCTCTGAAGGATATATCCCCTTAAAACATGCCTATATTGAAATTTTAATTCTACTTATTACCGTATTTATCCTCACTATTCCATATCCACCACTCTTTAAACTCTTTCTGCTATTCTCCTTTATCTTTGGCATCCTCTATTCTGTCCCTCCCTTTAAATTCAAAGGCAGACCTATTCTTGACCTCCTATCAAATGCCCTTGGCTATGGATTTCTGAATTTCTCTATTGGATGGATGACTATTAGGAACTTCTCTGCACAGACTTTCTTATACTCTTTACCTTATATTTTTGCAGTAGGAGCAGTATTTGTAAATACCACTATCCCGGACATTGAGGGAGATAAAAAATCTGGCGAGATTACAACAGGCGTCTTTCTTGGAAAAAATAATGCACTTATCCTGAGCACAATTCTTATTTTTGTATCTTTTATTTTATCAATAATCCTTGAAGACTGGATGTGTTGTATTGCAGCCATTTGTGCCTCTCCCCTATTCATCCTTGCCCTTATTAGAAAGGATTTGAAACATTGTTTTATTTCTATACGAGTAAGCGCACCTATACTTGTAATAATAATTGCCTTTTTATATCCCTGGTTCCTTGTGCCTCTGCTCTTTGTATTCTTGTCTCAAAGAATCTACTATAAGAAAAGATTTGGCATCATATATCCAAAGATAACATAAAAATGTCAAAATCCGAATTTCGAAATCCGAACTTTGTTTGTAATTTGGGATTTGTGATTTGGAATTTTATTCGACATTCGTCATTCGGATTTCGTCATTAATCTTATGCACTGCTTGCTACTTACTGTTTGCTGTTTACTTCTTACTAATACCTATGACGAGGCGTTAAAGAAGGGTATCCGTTATTCTTATGAAGAAAGATACGAAGAGGCAGAAAGAGAATTCATTAAAGTCATAAAATCAGACACTGACAACCCTGTTGGTTATTTCTTCCTCTCTTCCCTGTATGGCTTATATATGTCCGATTTCTCCACAGACAGTCTTCAACACAAATTCTATGAATACATTAACACAACTATCCAGAA
>JAUWAR010000037.1 GCA_030601965.1 bacterium
TTTGTGAATCATCAGGACCAAGACTCTTGCGAATCTCTGGAAATGACAATAAGCTAATTGGACTTGCAAAAAAGAATGGGTTGTCTATCGGAGCAGGACATAGTTTTATTATATTCCTTGAAAATGCCTATCCAATAAATGTTCTTCCTGCCATAAAATCCTGTCCAGAGGTATGCAGAATATTTTGTGCAACAGCCAACACTGTTCAGGTAATTATAGGAGAAACAGAAAAAGGCAGGGCAATACTTGGAGTTGTAGATGGTGGTTCTACACTTGGAATTGAAACCGAAAAGGATATTGAAGTAAGAAAGAAGTTTCTTATAAATATTGGATATAAGACTTGACAAATGCAAAAAATGTGTGTATTAGATAATTGAGGTATTATGATAAAGTTAAAAAACAATAGAGGATTTACAGTGATTGAACTAATGGTGATTATCGCTGTTGGTGGTATCCTATCAAGCATCGGGGTTTGGTCACTGGCTCGTTATCTACCCGTATATAGATTAAATGCAGCAGGCAGGCAGATAGTCAGTCACCTGAGATTGACCAGGCAAAAAGCTATCACTACTCAATCTTATTATTGCTTTTATGGGGAGAGAACTGGTGATGATACTTATGATATCTTTGAGGATAACAATCGTGATTGGTCTCCAGATGCAGATTACTCCCATATTACGATGGCCGATGGTATCGCCTTGCAGCAAACAGCAGGCTTAACCCCTTTTTTCTTTACACCAACAGGCTCAGTAGTGAACACAGGTGGGGGAACAGAGAACGCTGGTTTTAGAGTTTCTAATACACGAGATGACACGGTAAATATACATATCCGTGCCTCCGGATTTATAGACTATGAATAAATCATCTGGTTTTACCATAATAGAAGTTATAGTAACAATGGTTATCCTATCTCTTGGAATTCTCGGAATAGCCAGACTTATGCCTTTAGGAGCTCGGGTTTCTCAACATGCCAGACTCCTGACCAGGGCTTCAGAGTATGCTCAACAAAAATTAGAAGAAATTAAGACCTTCAAATCTAATGATGCTCGGTTATCTGCTGTCATTCCTACAGAACCAGAACTACTTGATACCGTATTTCAATTTCAAAGATGGTATACGGTTACAGATGATGTCCCGATGACTGATATGAAGTTAGTCGTCGTTACAGTAGCATATAAAACTACCATTCGGCAAGATACCCTGCGAATGAGGACATATATCGCCAAGAATTAAATGAATCAAAATATCAAAAAATCAAAATATCAAAAAATCTTTCGATTTTTGGATCTTTCAATCTTTAGATTTTCAATAAAAGGGTTTACATTAGTTGAACTAATGGTCGTAATGGTTATAGTTAGTATTATTATAACTTCAATCATTGGAGTTATGCTCTCTACTCGCAAGACTGCTAAGTGGAGTGAAGTTTTGATTGAGGCTCAACAAAATGCCCGATTTGCATGTGATGTAATGGCAGCGGATATCCGATGTGCTGGCTATGGTATTGATGCATCGCTTGTCCAGGGAGCAATCGTTTATGCAGGTCCTTTTGAAATTATCTTCAATGCTAATATGACTCCCTATCCAGATACTACCCCACCTCAAGAACCTGCTGCAATTAATATAGATAAAAGCCCAAAGAATGTTCCCCCGGGTTCCAGTCCTGTTCATTATTTACCAGGTCAAACTTTTAATACAGGTGCCGAGACTATCAGATATACTATTGATTACAATGACGATGGAGTTATCTCTGCCACGGATAAAACCAGCCCTGAGGCTGTACGGACCAAAAATCCAAATGACTACTTGCTCATTAAACAGGTCTATGGAGAATTGTGGGATGGTACTAATGGAGGACAGAACCAGGAATTAGCAGTAATCCGTGGCCCAGATGTCTGGCCCGGACAGACCACAGGTATCTCACCACTTTTTGAGTACTGGTTAGACCATGATAATGACCCTACTACCCCTGATGTTTTATTTGGTGATACGGATAATAGTGGTGACCTTTCTATTGCCGAGATAAATGCTTTGAATACCCAGGTGCCTAATCCAGATAGAATAACCCGTGTTACTATAAATGTCATTGGTGAGACACGCGAGCCCCATTCAGGAGAGAACTATCGTTCTGTGAAAATGACCACGGCCATTAATACCCTTCGTAATAACCCACCCAAATTTCGCCTAATCACGGGACATGTCTACCTGGATGATGGCAATGGAATCTTTGAGGATGAAGTTGGAGTAGATAGTATTCTCGTTAGTCTACACACAGCACAGACTTGCTACACTGGGCTCGGTGGCCTATTACAAGGGATGTATGAATTTAGCGTTCTCCCTGGCAGTTACACTGTCAAGGTAACTATTCCGGCTGGCTATGCATTGACTACTGCCTCAAGTTTTGTTGCTTATGCTAAAACTCAGGATGTTGACAGTACCTCTGCCAACCTCTTTGGTCTTAAAACAGTGGCACTTGGCTATCTTACAGGTGTAGTCTTTGATGACTCACTGTGTACTAATGGTGAATGGGATCCCGACTCTGGAGAGCAGACAATCCCCGGTGTCCAGATTAGTGTAACCAGCACCCATCAGGTTGCATATACGGATAGCACCGGCCATTATTTCTTTAAGGTGAATGCTGGAGAAATATTTATGCATGTTGTAACTGAGGCTGACCCGGATAGTTATATATCTACTGCGGCTCAGACAATCCCCTCTGCTGGAGCCTTCTGTTTCCCCCTTGGTCCAAATGATGTTCGCTTTTGGGTAATGGAAGGCTGCACGGCGAAGATTAATTTTGGAGACAAAAAAGGTGCTTCGGGTAAGATTAAAGGGTTTGTCTTTGAAGATGTCGGCACTGTTGTGGACTCACTTTATGAACCTGAAGATGGTGATGTAGGTATTCCTAATGTCAAAATCGAAATTACACAAGGTATAGGAGCAAGCGAGACTTTTGTTACTTCTACAATAACTGATGTAGATGGCAGTTTTTCTGTTATCGTTCCAATCAATCCTATACCTGACCCGACCTATAATGTGCTTGAAACCGACCCCGATGGTTTCAACTCCATCAACCTTAATCGGGTGGAAGGCTTAGAAATACCAGACGAGGGTGATTCGGTCATCGTGAGACCATTTGCTGACAAGAGAATAATTATTATCTCCCTTAAGGGAAGGGCGCTGACCGTGATTACCCCTGACCTTATGGAAGACACCTATGTTGACAATGATATCGTAATGGGAAAGGGTATAAACGGTGAAAATCTACTGGTTTGGTATAACGGGTATCTCAGTCCCGGCAACCCTCCTCCTCAAAGTCTTTTCAATGTCAACCGTGATGATGCCAGGACCTGTGACAAGACCATTTACGCCCTATCAGCAAACCCGATAAATGATGATAATCTGCCCGATGTGGTTTCTGTAATGGATTCACACACTGATAATATCCGGGCCTGGTTCACACGAACCGGTCCTCCCAAAAAGTATCAGGGTAAATTACCGGACATTCCAGATAAGATATATTCTACCATCAGTGCGGGAGAGAAGGTGATGTCAGTGGCAACCGGGCTTTTGGGAACACCAAGAGCCGATATATTTTTTAATGACAATTATTTTGATGTTGCAGTAGGAACGCGTAAGGGTGTTAACAGTGGGGTATTGGAAGTCTGGCTCAATCAGCGTCCGGACAGCATCGCACTCCTGGCAACTGCAGTAGATGTGTACCAAACAGCAGGAGCATCCGACCTTGGTGAGGTAAAGGGAATTGCTATTGCTAATGTGGTAGGCGCAGGGGGTGGGGCTCCGGATGGCTGGCCGGACATAATTCTGGCTACTATTACCGGTGCTAATACGGGTGAAATTGTTATCTTTAGGAACACGGGAACACCAGGTCCTGGTAATTTTAGTTGGTATAAGACCCTGCCTGCCTCTGGAGAGGTGAACTGTGTTGCGGTATTAGACCTCCTGGAAGATGCCAATAATGATAGAGACATCGTTATTGGAACCAAGACTGGCGATTGGACAGGCAAAGTAGAAATCTGGCACAACAATAATGACGGAACCTTTGGAAATGCAGATACCCTTGCTACCTATACGGCTGAAGCTGGAGGGGCAGTCCAGTGCATAGGGGTAACCAGACTCTGTCCCGATGTCTACCCGGATATTGTCGTAGGATTGAAGACGAGTGTGGATTATACAGGCAAGGTGCTTCTGTATGACCTTGCTTACGGCAGATTCCCCGGAGGTGGTCCAACCGACCCCGCAGGTGGGTTTTATACAGGTGAAATGGTTACCCTCTCTATTGCAGATTTTGATAAAGATGGCAAAAACGATTTTATAATAGGTGAGAGAACTTCTGCTACCGTGGGGCATCTTCTTATCTTCTTTCAATGAAAAAACGCTTTTATAACAACTGTCATTGCGAGGAGCAAAGCGACGAAGCAATCTATGAGATTGCTTCACTATCGCTCGCAATGACAAAATCAAAATAGAACATATGCTATTTAACACAGCACTAATAAAAAATGAGCGGGGCTTTTCACTTGTTATCGTTATGGGAGTGCTAACAGCCTTTATAATCCTTGCCGCAGGATTGACACTGACCAGTACCACCGATGTCAGGATTGCTGGCAATCAGAGACGAAGCACCCAGGCATTAGCTACAGCTGAGGCGGGAATTAACGAAGTGATCCAGCGAATGATGCTTGCAAGCACAGATTCTCTGGCAATTGCAGATACTATGATGCCGCTCCGAATTGGTTGGAAGGTAGAAGTCTTGCTAAATAGTAGTGTTCCGGGTCCATCTGGTGATACAAGTTACACCTCAAGTGTTCAGGTAAGTAGTGTCCCCACTGCTGATTGGCTTGATTACAGCACCTCTTCCCCGGGTCCTGAGGCATTATCTATTAAACATAAGACTAATTTAGCAGGAGATAAAATCTACTTCTATGACACTAATAGTCGCGTCCAGTTTTTGGACGACCCTACCTATAATGGTCCATTTTATCCAGTTGAGGTAATAGAGGCAACTGGAAGAGATGGAAAAGCTAAACGGCACATTATAGCCGAGATATGCAGAGCTCCAATCCTTCCTCTGGTTACGAGTTCTTTTACTAGCAACATAAAACTCAAGCTCCAGGGTACCGTCAACTTCTGTGGACACAATCATGTCGCAAATACGCCAGGAGGCACGGAACCTCCTGCCTGCTCTCTCTGGCATATGACCAGAGCAGATACTCTTCCCCATCCCATGCCCTGTCCGGTTGAGGACCCTAAGTGCACTGCTGTTAGATGTATACCCGGTATTTTGACAACAGGTGACTCCATTAAAATAGAAGGCGCTGCAGTTACCTATGGAAACCCTGACTCAAGTTCAGATTCCAGTAATCCATTTTATGAAATCTGGGAGGTGTTAGGCTATGAGACAGAAGCAGATATGGACGACGCCATTAATTGGAAGTCCTCAACAAGTCCCGTGGATGGATTTACAAAAGTAGAAGGTGATTTACATCTAACTGGTAATACTGAGGGGAAAGGTGTACTATGGGTAAGAGGAGACCTCCTCATCTCCGGAAATTACAGATTCAGAGGGATTATCTATGTTAATAATGACTTTCACCTTACCGGTAATTCCTGGATACTTGGCTCAATAATAGTCAAGGGAGAGTTTGTAACAGAGTTAACTCCTCTTGCAGGAACAGCAGATGTCCTTTACTCCTCAAGGGCGATTCAGGATATGATATTGGAGTCTCTTGGCGGTTACACCATCCTTACCTGGCGGGAGAAATATTAAAACTGCCTGAATCTTATTCTCTTAAAATATTCTTCAAAAACTTAATACCTGAAGTATCTCCTTTTAAGGCTAACGCCTCTGCCGCAGATATCCGCACTCTCTTACTTTTATCAAAAAGCGCTTCTCGTAGAATGGGAATTATGTCAGGTGCATCTATCTTGCCCAGAGATTCAACCGCCCTTTTTCTCACAATAATATCTTCATCTTCAAGTGCAGATTTAAGCAAAGGGACAAATCTTACATCTCCAACCTCACCAAGCGCCCTTACTGCAATTCTTCGTGCTATGACATCCTGCGCCTTCAATCCTATCTTTAAAGTCTTTCTTGCAATATAATTTGCAGTCTGGGTATAACATTGGTATGAGAAGAATAGCCCACCAATGACTATCATAAATACAGCAAAAACTATTCTCTGCTTCCTTCTTCTCTGCCTGAGTTTTCTTTGAGCCAATGTAAGTTGTGCTTTGATATCTTCATCATCTGGAATTAAACTAATAACTTCTTTAAATGATAAAACTGCCCTATTATATGCTTTCCAGGTCATATATTCCTTGCCTTTATCAATATTTTCTATAATTCTCGTCTGCTTTGACATGAGTCTTTCTAATGCATTCCTGATTTCCTCCTTTGGAATTTTTAACTCAAGGGCTTCTTTATACTTTTCTCCCGCCTTTGTATAGTCAAATTCCTCTTCCAACTCTTTCACTTCTTTGAGGAGTTGGAGACCTTGGGAGAAATCAGCAATATTTACACCGCACTCTCCACAATACGCATACCACTCTGCTATTTCACTATTGCAATATGGGCATTTCATAATATATTCGGTTGATAGTTGATGGTCTATAGTTAATAGACTATAAACCATAGACTATTTTGAATATGTCAAGCAAAAAAACAAAAGTCTTGACAAATTTAATGATTAAGAATATCGACTTGTAGGAGGGACTTTCCAGTCCCGACAAAAGAGAATAAAAATATCGGGGTTAGAAAACCCCTCCTACAAGATGCCCGAATACACACAAAAGCACGCAAAGGCTGGAATTGATGCCAAACTCCCTGAAATTGAATGCTGGCAAAATCAATTTGAAAAACCTGACTCCCGTCAGGCAAGTTATGAAATTACTATTGTTATTCCTGAGTTCACCTCGATCTGTCCAAAAACCGGATTGCCTGATTTTGGGACTATAACTATCAAATATCAACCCGACAAACTATGTCTCGAACTCAAGTCTCTTAAATATTATATAGGCGCCTATAGGAATCTTGGGATATTCTATGAAAATGCTGTAAATAAAATCCTGAAGGATATAGTTTCTGCATCAAACCCTATCCGGGTAGAAGTAACAGGAGAATTTAATCCAAGAGGAGGGATGCAGAGCATTGTAGAGGCAAGTTATCCCTGATTACATTTTCCACGAAAGGGAAATCCTGTGTACAAAACCCAATTCAACTTCTGGTGTAAGCCCATAATCTAATCTCAGTTTTTTCTTTGTAAAACCTGCTCCAAATGTAAGTCCAGCAAGTAAGTCAAGAGGAGAGTCCGATTTTAACTCACTCCCCCAGGAGTAATATCCTCCTCTCACAGTAAAGAGGTCAGAAATCTTCCACTCAACTCCAAGATTATAACCAAATTTTGCCTCTATTGGTCGAGATACATTGAAAACAAGAGTTATAAATTTATTAGGTGTATAACCTGCACCAATTCTGAGAGTAATAGGCAAGGCTTCTCTTTCATTATTAAATACAGTAGTCTGAATTCCAAGATTTTGGAAAACCATTCCAATAGCAAGTCCTTCATATCCTGGAGGGTAATATATAGTCCCTGCATCAATAGCTATACCAGTTGCCTGATATTCGTCAATATTTTGATAAATGATTTTTAAACTTACACCTGCACTTAAACAGGGCAGGATGAGTCTTGCGTATCCAACACTTGGAACAAGACTCTGTGGTGTAAAATTACCGAGAGAATTTCCATAATTATCCATCTTTTCAAACTTACCATAATATATATAATTTATTCCTGTGCCTATGACGCCTCTTAAAAAAGGTTGTGCATAACTGATGCATCCACTGTGTATACCAACGATATAACCTGTGTAGTCTGTAGAGAATTCCTTGTCTTTTATATTAAAAAGTCCCGCAGGATTAGAAAATAGAGCAGATACCTCTCCGGAGAGAGTAATTCCTACATCACCCATAGACGCAAACCTTGCAGAAGTCGGAATCCTCAAGAAATCAAAAACTGTAGTGCCAATAGAACAGTAAGCAGTAGGCAGTAAGTAGTAAGCAGTAAGTAATAAGTAGTAAGTAATCCTCATTGCAAAAATTTAGGTATTTAGGTATTTGTGACTTTTAGACATTTGATTTTACTTATATATTATTGATTCTCCTCTTTTCTTAAATCGCTCTATACTCAGTTCAAGTCAAGGGCAAAAAAGAGGTCCTCACTCTCCATAAAAAGGGCAGGATTCAAAGCCGCTATACCTATATCCAGATTAAGAACTCCAATTTTTAAACCAATGCCAAAAGAAGAAGTAAATCTATACTCATCATTGGTCCCAAGACCTGCCCTGAGAGCAAGAAAATTCAAAACATTCCATTCAATACCACAGGAGATTTTAGAATTGTTAGATACTAACGGAGAACCCTTATTACTCAGAACATAATCTAAACCAAAGAGAATCTTGTCAAGACTATATGCAATACCTACACGAAAAAGAAGCGGCATTTCAGACTCAAATGAGTCAATCTCATAGTAGGCATCTGATACCTGTGCCTTTTCATCACTCATATTCTCACCATTTACAGAATCAATCTCATAAGTATATTCCACCCTCATAGGCTTGTCAACCCATAATATTTCTCCCATAAGATTTATGATACTTATACCTGCTGTAAGTTTTCCAATTTTTGTGCATACACCAACATCAATAGCATATCCTTCACCTCCACTTGCATATCTTAACGCAACCTTTCCCTCTGCATCAATGAAATCTTCTGTGGTAGTCAGAAATCCTGAACTGGAATCTACAGAGAAATAACCATAGCCTCTCAAATACTTGAGAGTAGCTCCAATCCCAATCTCTTTGTTATTCCCAGTTTCAAAGGACTTACCAAGGGAAAAACAATGACTGGAAAGTACCCAACCCTCACCATCTAACCTATCTATATAATAAGTGCTGTCAATTCTATTTCCATACAAGATAAGGTCTATAATCTCTTTGGGAATAGTTATTGAAGTGGCAGTGGAAACATAGTTTGTAATAGCAAAAGGTCCATAATGGATACCGAACACGCGTAACTCCGCTCCCAAATACTTTGTAATATCTGCTTTGTCTATCCTGCCAAGAATATCTTCCTTTTCTTTTTCTCCCAAAAAATTTCCTGTATAGTCATTGTATTTCTGCAAAGTTAAGCCTTGTCCTGTAAAACCCATTCCAACAGCAGCTAACTGGACAGAAAAAATAGGTCCATCAGAGAACCAAAGACACGCGGGATTCCATCCCACTGATTCAAGACCCCTGCCCACAGCAGAATAGGCAAAATTCATCCCCACAGCCCGCGCATTAGATTCATTGAAACAGTAGGCAGACATCGCGAATTTACACGAATATACTACGAATAACACTAATATTCGTGCAATTAGTGGTGAATTAGTGAATATTCGCGATTTCATTTTTCTCCTACCAGGACTTTTATACTAAGTAAACTCCGAAATTTCAAGTAATCGTCTCTTGTGGCTTTGACATACCCATCAGTTTCTCCAAGATGTAGTTTGAATTTAATGAACACTGGACTGTAGGTAAAAATGTCAAGTTTTTCTCCACTGAGTTCTACTGTATCTGTTAAACTGACAGATGTTTCAACAGTGCTATCCGGGCCAATATTACATTCGGGGAGTATAAGTGTATCAAGAGCCTTCCATCCTGATAATGTATCTTCTGAGGCATAAATCTTAATATCTCCATGAATTGGCAAATGATTTTCTAAGGTCAGAACAAGCATACCCTCTACACACCTCTCTTTTATATTATTTCTTGTTCCTTCATCTATCTTAACCTCTACTGGTTTAGGTTCATAATCAACAGGACTACCTATTTTAAAAACAAAAGGCACATCAAATGCTATAGACCCCCAAATCTTATCATCTGCATTCGCACTACCGCTGTCTTTTGCTATAGCAGCTCCTTCACCGCATATACTGTCGGAATGAGCGTTTAAAAAATCGTCTATATCAGGTCCTGACCATTCTTCTATTACATTTACTGAGTCCCGTGGAATAGTCAAGGAAAGGGGCAGAACTGTCACTCTTTCTTGCTGCTTATAACCTTGTAGAGTATAATTTATATCAAGCCCAAAATTTACTTCTTTATGTAAATTTAGCTTTATCGTTACTCCTTTTAAAAAAATACTATCTGGAATCTCATTAGCATCTTCAAAACGGTATCCCATGCTGGGAATTGGTATACTTAAACTATCCAAATCTCCATTTATCTCACTGACCTTGAGATTTGAGAGTTTTACTTCTATTGAAAAATAATCAGTTGTATCTATTAGTACATTATCTGTAGACTCTGTATAGAGTTCAATAGAACTTCTAATAGTTCCCATTATAGTCTTACCCTCAAGAGATTCAGTATAAACAAGGGAATCATATGCTGACAATGTACGGACTAATTCTATAATAGAATTATTACCAAGAGTATCCGTAAGAGTGATTTTCCCAGAATCAAGAGCAACGGGCAACATATTCTTAAGTTTTAATTCTAATTCTCCCTCACTTATCGTAAAATAATTAAGCCGGGAATCAAGAATAATAGTAGAATCATGTGTGAATGATGTATTAGGTATAAAGGGAATAGTCATTCCTTGATAATTCCGGAGACTATCTCCAAAAATAACTAAAAGACTAAATAACTCGGAAAAAGAAAGGGTAGTATCTAATTCCATATCTCCTATAGTAATAGTATCAAATTCAATCTTACAAGAGTATGAAATACAACCACCTATAGTGTCTATTCCATCTATTTCATTTATAAGGCTATCCAGAGTAATCTTCTGGGAAATGAGTGGAATATTAATTGTTGTCTCCCAGGAAGGAGCTGCTGGGGGTTTAAGAAAACAACCAGAGACAGACAGTAAGCAGTAAGCAGTGAGCAGTAAGCAATAAAAGCCTAATTTGTGTCTATTTAATTTTTCCATACCCACCCCACTTTATCATTCCGAGTTCTTCACCCTGTCAAGAACTTTCTAATAATTTTTCAAACTCCTCTTCATCTAATATTTTTATACCCAATTCTTGGGCTTTATCGTATTTTGAAGTCCGTCGGTTGACGGATGATTCACCTGCTATTACATAATCTGTATTCTCGCTTACAGAAGAACTCACCCTCC
>JAUWAR010000089.1 GCA_030601965.1 bacterium
GACAAAAAACTTGTAGAACAGGCAGACAGTCTGTGTAGGCAGAACTTGCCTGACGGCAGTCAGGCAGGCAAGATGCCTATCTCACCAAAAGTCAAACGGGTTTATCAAGATGGCAGGAAATTTGTAAAAAAGTATACTGGAGAGAGATTTGACCTTATAATAATAAATGTTGGAGACCCGAGTACTGCACTTACAAACAGGTTTTATACTGTAGAATTTTTTGAAGAGACAAGAGACATTCTTAAAGAACAAGGTATTCTTGCACTCTCACTTGCCTCTAATCCAAATTATCTATCTTCGGGGTTCTTGCTCTTTAATGGAACAATATACAAGACCTTGAAACAGGTTTTCCCACATATTATTATAGTTCCAGGAGAAGAAATGTCTCTATTTGCTGGAAAATCAGGAGATTATATGACTGATTCTGTGGAGATTTTAAAACAGAGATGGGAAACAATTGCCTCAAAGGTCACAACAAAGTATGTTACTAAATCTTATATCCCAAGTAGATTTTATAAAGAGCGCATAGATTATGTAAGGAAGACTTTAGATGCCTTCACCCCACAGCAACTTAACAGAGACTTTCGTCCAATAAGCTATTATTATTCCATCCTTCTCACAGGTTCATACTTTTCTTCAGTATTTAGAAAAATATTTATGGGTATTGCAAAAATTCCTTTTTTACTTATGTGTATAATGATAATCTTTATTACAATTCTTCTCGGTCTATTCTCAAACAAGGCAAGTTTTTCTGTAGGTGGATTTGGTGCTATTGGAATAGGAAGTCAACTCATAATCCTTTTGTCTTTTGAGAGTTTATGTGGGTATATGTATCATAAAATAGGCATTATTACAGGTGCCTTTATGTTAGGAGTTTCACTTGGTGCCTTAAAAAGTTCACGGTTCATAGTTCACGGTTCACAGAAAAAAAACCTCAACTCTCAGCTGTTAACCGTTAACCGTCAACTGTTAACCATTACAGGACTCTCTTTTCTCTATTTAATTATTCTGTTTTTAACCTTAAGATTTTTATTTCTGAAGGGTACGGGCTTTGAGTTCATTTTTCCCATTTTCTCGTGCGCAGGTGGTCTTCTTGTAGGAGCCCTGTTTCCTATTGCTAATGCTATCCTTATAAAACAAGGCGAGACCGTGCAAAGGTCTGCCGGACTGCTCTATGGCGTGGATTTATTCACTTCTTGTATCTTCTCTCTTCTCACAACAGTCTTTTTTGTTCCTATTTATGGAATAGACAAAACCTTGCTCGTTCTTATAATTTTAAATCTTATTATACTTGCAAAAGTATTAAAATCCTGATATAAAAATGGGGTATATATGAAAATATTTATTCTATCAATTGTTCAGGGGATTACAGAATTTCTACCGGTTTCTTCTTCAGGACATCTATCAATACTTGAGAATATATTCTCTGTAAAAAATCAACTCACGGTTTGTGTTTTCCTTCATTTTGGAACACTACTCGCACTTATATGTTTCCTTTATAAAGAGATTTTTTATATCCTCGCATCTCCATTTAGAAGGGACAAGGACAACTTAAAACTTCTTGGGCTGCTTTTTATAGGTTCAATACCAGCAGGGGTATCTGGATTCCTGTTTAAAAATAGTATTGAACAAATCTTCAAAACTCCTGTATATACGGGTTTTGCCTTTCTCGTTACAGGACTAATCCTCTTTTTCACAAGGTTCAAACAAAAGAATGAGCGGGGGATAGAGCCGAATAGAGAGGGCTTGATAAATCAAGCCCCTACAATCTCTTTCCTTTCAGCTTTTTTCATTGGAATAGGTCAGGCGATTGCACTTATCCCGGGGATATCAAGGTCAGGAACTACCATTGCATTTGGGATGTATGCAAATATAGATGGTGAGACAGCAACAAGATTTTCTTTTTTACTTGCAATACCGGCAATACTTGGCGCATCACTATATGAATTAAGAAATATACAAAAAATAGAACTTAGAGTATCAGGAATTATTATTGGAATTTTAGGCGCAGCCATCTCTGGATATTTTGCACTCAGGGTCATCCTCAAAATTGTAAGAAAAGGAAAATTTGCATACTTTTCTTATTATTTATTCTTACTTGGAATAATCACTATATTTTTTTACTTTAAAACTTGACAAAAATTTAATGAAATGTTATTTTTTAAAAAATAGAGAAAAAACACTCTTATACGAAAAAGATAGTAATTATAAGGTAGATTCATAGGGGGTAAGATGACTATTAAGAAAGTTGACCTTATAAGAGAGGTTGCGAAAATCACAGGAGTCACTAAACGAGAGACAGGGATTATTGTAAATGCGTTTATAGAGTGCATCTCTAAAACACTTGTAAATGATGAGCGAATTGAACTTCGGGGATTTGGAATTTTCCTGAACAAGAAAAGGAAGCCAAAGATCGCCAGGAATCCACGCACTGGAGAAAGAATAGAATTGGGAGAACGGCTTGCACCTGTATTCAAACCATCAAAACTGCTCAAGAAAAAGGTAGCAGAAAAATAGAAATGCCTTGCGGAAGAAAGCGAAAACGGAAACAGATGAATGTCCATAAACTTAAAAAGAGAAGGAAACTGATACGACATAGGAAAAAACTTAAAGAAGGACATTAAGACTGTGGGAGGGGTTTTCTAACCTCGATAATCGGGACTGGAAAGTCCCTCCCACACATTGTTTTTTAGCGCCCGTAGCTCAATTGGATAGAGCAACGGATTCCGGATCCGTAGATTGGGGGTCCGAATCCCCCCGGGCGTAAAATTTTTATGCCCAAAAAGGCATTAGGTAGAGGTTTTTCTGCACTCCTTCCTGACGGCAAGGCAGGTATTCCCACCATAAAAGAACCTTTTCTGCCCGACCCGTCAGCCGACGGGCACGCGGGTCTCACGCTTAAATTGGATGAAATTCTCCCTAATCCTCACGAACCAAGGTCGGATAAAGGTAACCTCTCTGAATTAATTACTTCTATTAAAGAAAATGGGATAATAGAACCTGTTGTAGTAAGGAAAACCACTCAAGGTTATCAGGTAATATGTGGTGGCAGAAGATTATCAGCTTGTAAAGAGGCTGGACTTGAGGAGGTGCCTGTTGTTCTGAGAGATGCAGATGATAGAGAAATGCTTGAACTTGCCATTGTAGAAAATCTTCAGAGAAAGGACTTAAATCCGATTGAGGAAGCAAGAGCTTATGAGAGATTGAATCAAGAATTCGGACTCTCTCACAAAAAAATTGCAGACAGAGTAGGCAAAGATAGAGTAACTATAACTAATAGAATAAGACTACTCTCTTTACCAGATGAAGTAAAAAAACATCTTATATCAGGAGTGCTTACAGAAGGACATGGAAGGTCTCTTCTTCAGATAGAGGGAGAAAAAGAGAGAATTGAACTTGCAAAAGTAATTGCAAAGAAAAAACTTACAGTCAGGCAAAGCGAAAAGATTTCTCGGAAAAAAAAGAATATTTTTTATAGCTCTATGGAACAAGAACTAAGGGAATTCTTCGGAACAGAGATTCATATAACAAAAGGCAGGAAAAAAGGTAAAATTGAGATAGAATTTTATTCAGATGAGGACCTCGAAAGGATAGTAGAAAAGTTATTCACTATTCCTTAATATAATCAAAGTGATTTCACCTGAGGGACTCTGTTCACAAAGAGGTTCCCCTTTTTCATCAAAACCAACAACTACATAACCATCTGGACTTTCTCTACCTGGTACTATATAATATCCATAGGCAAAATTTCCAGGTTTTCCTTTAAGACTCGGTATTTTATCCCTTTCCTCATAAGTAAAAACAGCATCACATTTTATAGGCTTATTTGTATAAGGATTTAAGGGATAGAGACTATCCTCAAGAAAAGGTTCAATTTCTTTAATCCCCGTTGGAAATAAACCTTCGTGATATGCGGCAAAATTCTCAACGGCTGCCCTTATCGTATACATATTTGTCCTCACCACATATCTCTTGTTTTTTATCTTTATACTCTTATACTGAGGAAAACCAAGCAGACCGATAAGAATAATCGCTGCAAGCCCTATGCAAATTTCAAGAAATGGAAATCTCTTCATAATAAATTCTCAATATTTGTAGGGCAAACCTTTAGGTTTGCTATTTGTTTGCAAGGCTAAAGCCTTGCCCTACATCTTTTCTGTTACTATTCTTGCTTCTTTAAATATTTTTTTTGAGAGTTCATCAGGATAATCTTTTTTATAAACAATCCTTTTTACTCCCGCATTTATAAGCATTTTTGCACAGATAAAACAGGGATGATTTGTAACATATACAGTTGCTGAATCAATACATATCCCTAATTTTGCTGCTTGAATTATTGCATTCTGTTCTGCGTGTAGTCCTCTACAGAGTTCATGCCTCTCGCCACTGGGAATGTTAAGTTTGTCTCGGAGACAACCGACTTCCTCACAATGCTTTAGCCCTTCTGGAGCACCATTGTAGCCTGTGGTGAGAATTCTTTTGTTTTTCACAATTACCACTCCTGTATTCCTTCTAAGACAGGTAGACCTTCCTGCAACAAGTTCTGTAATCTTCATAAAATACTCATCCCAACAAGGTCTCATAACTTCAAATACCTAAAAGTCCAAAATGCCTAAATGCCTAAAGAAAAGCTCTTTAAATATATAGGCATTTAGGTGTTTAGGTGTTTAGGTATTTAGGCATTTGATTTGAGATACTTGCCAGAATCTTTGATACAAGTGAGACTGCATCTTTCTCTGGCAGACAGTATCTCATATCCAGAAATTTTTCCCTGAATTTTTTTACCTCTTCTTTTATAAATTTGTTATGAATTATTACATCGCTTATGTAACCTGCAAGTGTGTCAAAGTCTTTTTCCTTCATTCCAAATCTTGCCATTTCTTGAACACCTGTCCTTATCCCACTGCAACCTATGAAACTTTTATCGTCAGGAAGTGCTTGATAATTTACTATAATGTTGTTTTCTTCTAATCTTTTTGCAATCTCTTCACCAGTTCCATATTTTCTGACCCGCAAAAGCACCTGATGTGTCTCAGTAAAACCATCTCTTTCATCACCTTCAATATCTATTCCATAACTCTTAAGAGATTTAGC
>JAUWAR010000002.1 GCA_030601965.1 bacterium
AGGCGAAATCCGAAATATATTTGCCTACTGCTTACTACTTACTGCTTACTGCTCACTGCTCCTGCCTTCTATGCTGAAACGACTTTCAAGATTGGTGAGATAGAAATCTCGGGAAATAAAACATTCTCAGATAGAAGGTTAAAGAAGATTATAAAGACAAAGCAAGGGAAAGAATATGATGAGCTTCAGGCACATCTTGACCAAAAGAGATTGATATCATTTTATAAAGCAAATGGATTTAAGGACGCAAAAATTATAAGATGGGAAAGGAAGATAAGAAGTTTCAAAAAGAAGATTATAGATTATGAAATAGAAATAGGGGAAGGGGAAAGAATAAAAGTTGATTATATTGAGATAAAAGGCAATACTGTATTTGATACTGAAAAACTTAAAAAGATGACAGGGATAAAGATTGGGGATTTTGTTCTTGATAACAAACTCTTCATAACAAAGTATGAGATTTCTACACTTTATGCTAACAAAGGTTATATATACGCAGAGGCAGACCATGCAGTCCTGCCTATCACAAAATACAATGTGGGAGTTCAGTTTCAAATTAAAGAAGGCAAGAGAGTAAGATTTGGAAAGATAATATTAGAGGGGAGTAAAGGGGTAAGAAGGGCAATAATAATGCGAGAAATCACTTTCAAGGAAGGTGAAATATATTCTCCAAACAAGCTTCGTGAGAGTCAGGCAAGAATATATGGCACGGGTCTTTTTAAATCTGTGAAGTTTATACCGGTAGGGATAGAGAATCAGAAAGAAATAGTTGATATAAAGTTTGTCTTAAAAGAAATAAAACCAAGGTGGATAGCATTTGGTGGTGGGTATGCAGTTTCGTCTTTTCCCGTATGGATAAACGCCATCTGGGGACATGAAAATTTATGGAATAATGGACAAAAGGTAAAACTCACACTTGGCGGTTACTTTAACCCCTTTGATATAGAAAACCATCATAAAGAGAACATAGAACTTTCTTACTCTGAACCCTATTTTTTGAGCACATCATTTCAAGCAGGTATTCATGGTTTCTATAAGAGAGAAAGAGGTATGATACATGATACTCTAATGTATGAAATGGAAAGAAGAGGTATAGATGGAAGATTTGGAAGGTTTTTTGGTAAATCCTGGCAATCTTTCTTTACATATAGATACGAAATTGCAGAAGGTGAAGGAGCATTACCTGATTCAGGTGGAGTGCTGAACAGTATCCTTTTTGATGTCTCGTATGATACAAGAGATGATGTTTTTTATCCAAGCAAGGGAAGGGTATTTTGTATATCTTTTGAATATGCGGGTGGAATTATTGGTGGAGACTATGATTTCAAGAAAATTGACTGCGATATAAGTAATTTTTGGACATTATTAAAGTTTATATTAGGAACAAGATTCAAATTAGGTACGATATTAGGAGAAGGGAATGTTCCAGATGAGGAACGGTATATTCTTGGTGGAGTGAATGTGATAAGAGGCTATAAAGATATGGCATACGAAGCCATGCCAGAATGGGGCAAAATAATAGGAATTTTTAATATTGAGGCACGGATGCCTGTTACCAAGACCATTGAACTTGTCTATTTCATTGATGCTGGTGGAATATTTATGGACAAGATTACATCTGAAGAATTTAAAATTGGCACAGGACTTGGTTTGGGACTCAGAACCCCAGTAGGACCAATAAGAGTAGATTACGGTCACAGTCTTACAGAAAATGTGGGGATGCCATATTTTAGAATTGGATACACCTTTTAAATTATGAAAAGATATATTATCATAGCCAGCATCCTTGCTATATTTATTGGTATCTGTGGATTGATTAAATCTGGATTCGTTCATCAAAAAATTATAAATACCCTATCAAAAAATGGAGTGGAAATAGAAACTCTAAAAGGTAATTTCCTTACATCTATTACAGCCAAGAACATAAAATTTAAGACCCTATTTTGTGCAGATTCTATTAAGATTAATTATACACCTATCTCTCTTTTAACAAGGAACATAAAAAATATTCATATCTTTGGCTCATCTATATATCTTGAAACAAAGAAAACTCCTGTAGGGTCCCGAGGGCTCGGGACAAAGTTCCAGATTCCTTTTTCAATTGAAAAAGCTAATATTTATAATGGTTCTTTTTTCAATCCCGATTTATCAGGACAGGTTGATGGTATTACTGACATATTTCTCTCTGTTTCTTATAACCGAAAAACAGGAAGTATATTTCTTGAAACGGGCTCATTTGACATCGCTATTCCCATTCAGAAACAGCACAAACTTTTCAAGATTAAAAATATACAAGGCTCTGTAAAAATGGGTGAAGATTTTATACTTATGAAAGATATTACTATCTTGGCTCCATCCATTTCAGCCTCCTTAAATGGCATAAAGAGCACTGACTCTCTTGACTTTCAACTCAATGTTTCAAATTTCTATTTACAAGAGATTGATATGGGGATGAAGGGCAATTTATCTTGTCTGGTTAAGATTTGTATGAAGAATAAAAAGAGAACACTTTCAGGTAATATTGTTTTGAGAAACGGAGTATATAATAATAATAGACTGGGCAACATAACAGGTTCATTCAGATTAATAGCTCCGCAACTCTTGTTGGTTGACATAAAAGATTGGAATGTTGGAAGAGGTAGACTTTATGGACCTTGTTTGATAGATTTATCAGAAAAGCCTGTTTCTTATAACATCTCCCTACAGGCTGAAAATTTCAATGTTAAAGAAATCGCTCCAGGCTCCGCCTATGGCGGAGTGGATACAGACATAAATGGGGAAATAAAGATAAAAGGCAAGGGAGAAAAAGGAGAATGTAGTGTGAACATTGCTGGAAATATTAACAAAATTCCTATTGATGAGCTGAAATCCTCTTTCTCTTATAATGGAAACCGGAATTTAGAGATTGATGCAAAGATTTTACAAGACAAAGGGACTATGGATATTAAAGGTAATCTAAATCAAGAAGAAGTTAATCTTTCTCTGAAGACGAGTAATATAGATATAGAGCATCTTTATAAAAAAGGAGTTGGTAAATTAAATATGGAGATTTTCTTAAAAGGAAAACCACAGGACCCTTCAATTACTGGCACTTTTTATATAAAAGATATGAAGGCTCAAGGGATAAGTTCAGAATATATCTCTGGTAATATAGACATGAACAGCATCAAATTGGGCCAGGGAGAGATAGGCATTGAATTGGCAAACTTGGAACTTTATAACAATAGGTTTGAGAAATGTAAGATAGATATAATGAGTTTGCCAGAAAAACTCAATTATGAACTATCTGCACAAGGTAAGGAGATGAACTTTGTTATAAAGGGGGAGAAAATTGGTGAAGAAGTCAGAATTTACAAGTTTCAATTACAAAAGGGCAAAGAAGTTCTTTTAAACAAAGGTGATTTAGAATTCGTCGTTCGTCATTCGGATTTCGTCATTCAGAGATGTATCCTTTTTATGGGAGATGGTTTTATTGAAGCAAATGGAGGCGTAAAAAACAACGCACTTGATATTCTTGTAATAGGAGAAGGAGTTAATATTGCCCCTTTTTCAAGTAATAAAGTATCAGGAAAGATAAGTTTTGCTCTTGACTATACTGGAGAAATAGCAAAGCCAGTTCTTATGCTTGATTCCGAGATAAAGAGATTTTCTTATGAAGATTTCAGGACGGATGCACTTGCTCTTTCTCTTTTATATAAAGACAAAATGCTACATATAAAAGATGGTAAGATGGTATGCAAAGGTGAGGAATCTTATTTCAAAGGATATGTGCCAATAGGAGAGCCTGATAAAGAGATGAATATTGAACTTATTTTGAATAATATTGATAAAGGAATATTCCAGAGATGGAGGCAAGTTGCCGAGCTAAAAAAAGGTAGAATAGATGCCAATGCAACTATAAAAGGCACTCCCAGGCATCCAGAAATAGAAGGGGAAGCAACTCTTCATACAGGTGAAATCTTTTTAAGACCTTTGAATGTTATACTGAAAAATGCAGAACTCGCATTGTTATTTGAGGGAGATACCGTTTCCATTGCAAGTTTTATTGCCCGCACTGAAGAGGGATGGTTATCAGTCAAAGGAAATCTTTGTCTTTCTAAAGGATTAAATTTTAACTTAAAGGCAGAAAATTTACCATACAGAGGAATGGATGATATGGACATACTTCTAAATATGGACCTTTCTATCACAGGCACCACAAAATCCCCACATATTAAAGGAGAGATAGAAATACCAAAAGGACTTATTACTATGCCTTTTGAGCGTAAAGAAGCGGTGAGTACGGAGGAAAATCCTGTTGATTTTGACATCTCTCTCTCAATACCTGGTGAGTTATGGGTAAAGAATAATCTTGTAAATATCGAACTTGTAGGCAAACCTGAGATTCGGAAACAGGGAAAAGATATATTTATCACAGGTGAAGTAGAAGTCAAAAGGGGTTATGTTTATTATCTTGACAGACCATTTGAGGTTAAAACTGGAACATTCACATTTGCAAACTCTCCTGAAATCAATCCGGCTATAGCGTTCAATGCGGAAACAATGGCAAAGATGCAGGACACTACTGTAACTATAAAACTGGATGTAACAGGCACTTTAAGCGAACCAAAATTTAATCTTTATTCAGAACCTCCTTATCCGCTCCAAGATGTAATGGCTCTTCTTTCTGCTTCCATGACCTGGAGCGAACTTGCAGAAGAGGGACTTGAATACTCTGCAATTGGAGACAGGGCTGTAAGTTATCTCCTTCAAAAAAGTATATTAGAGAGTCTTGGTCAAATAGGCGGACTTGATATGATTAGTCTACAGACAGAGCTCTTGAGTAAAGAAAAAAAGGCGTCCCTGAATGTTGGCAAATATATATCAAAAGATTTATATGTATCCTATTCTCAAGACCTATTTGCAAGGTCAAAGCACGAGTTTGAAGTAGAATATAAATTGTTTAAGAGGAGCTCATTTGTTGGCAAAAAAACTGCTACAGAGACAAGAGCTGGAATAGAATATAAATTTAGATACTAGTTCTGTCATTGCGAGCGATAGCGAAGCAATCTATGCTTTATAAAAAAAAATGGCTGGTGTTCTTAAGGATTTGCACCTTTATCCTTTTACTTCTCTTTATCCTTGAACCTATTGGAAGTATTCTAATCCGCAAAAATCCTACCATTACAATTCTTATAGATTCCTCAAAAAGTATGAAAATTGTGAGTGCTAAAGTAAATAAATTGGTAAATGACATCAAAAATATTAAACTAAAAAAAGAGTTCTTCTCATTTGACAAATCTGTCTTGTCTTTAAAAGACTCACTTGCATTTACAGGTAATAGAACAGATATAGGATTAGCATTGTCTTCTGTTACGAGCCGTGCCTCCAAAAATACTCACGGGAGTATTCTTCTTATTTCTGATGGAAATAACAATATGGGTAAAGACCCAATACAAATTGCACAAAATCTTTCTATCCCAGTATATTGTCTTGGAATAGGATGTCCTGTAAAAGATATAAAAATTACTGATATAAACACAAATTCCATAGTCTATGTGAATGACTCCATACAGATAAGAGTGACTTTTGAGAATAGAGGATACAAAGAACAGAATATTCAGATTTTTCTGGAACAAAACGGGAGAATATTAAAAAAGAAACAGGTGCCTCTCCCCTCTTCTATGGCACGAGGTGAAGTAAAATTCTTTATTGTCCCTCGACATTCCGGACTCAATGTATATACTATCAAAATTCCTGGTCTTGCTGAGGAAATCACAGAAGAAAACAATAAAAGAGAAATTCCTATAAAAGTTCTGAAGGACAAGATAAAAGTTCTAAATGTCTCATCTTCTCCGACCTGGAATTTTAAATTTGCTAAAAAAGAACTTGACCAGGACGATAATATCTTACTTGATTATTATATTAAAATTGACAAAGAGAGATTTCTCACTCCTGATGGATTTGTAAACATCTCACATCTCACATCTCACATCCCACATCTCGTATCTTATGACCTTGTAATCCTTGAAGATTTTGAACTCTCTGGAGTTAAAGAATATGTAGATAGAGGTGGAAACCTTGTGCTTATAGGTAAAAGTGCAAGAGACCTCTCCCCTTTTATATTTGGAGTAGAGCGTGGGTTTATCCCCGGCTTGTTGCCGAGGACAAGCCCCGCTACTAAAGTGGAATTCAGCGATGAAGGGGAGCGGATTTTTTCCCACATCTCACATCCCATATCACATATCTCACTTCCTAATATACTTGGAGTAAAGGGTGGAGCAAATATCCTGGCGTCGATCAGAGGACGCAGCCATCGCAGTATTCCTATTATTGCACTTCAATCTTATGGAAAAGGCAGAATACTTGGAATTGCACCAAAAGATATCTGGAAATGGTCTTTTTATAGCGAATCCAACTTCTGGGGAGAGATTTCTCGCTATCTATCAAGAAGAGGTAAAGGCAAAAGAATATACATTCACACAAAGCCTTCTTACATAGCAGGAGAAGAGATAGTATTAAAAGGAGAACTCTATGATGAAAATTACAAGCCTATTCTAAATGGCGAAATCAAGGTAGAGATATTAGGAAAAAACAGAAACCTATATCCATTAGGAAATGGCAGATACGAAGGCAAGATTGGTTCTTTCTCACCCGGAAAATATACCTATTTTGCCACGAGCACGAACCACGAACAAACAAAAGGTGAATTCTTTGTGGAGGAGCACAATTTAGAAGAGATGGATATTGGATTAAACAGAGGATTTCTTGAAGGTATAGCAGAAGCAAGTAACGGCAAGTATATAGAAGATTTGGATAATTTTACTGTGAATTTAAAATCTACCAGAGAAAAGAGAAAATTATATTTTACGCGAATGCCATTTTTTCTTGTTCTTATCCTTTCTCTCTTATGTGTAGAGTGGTTTTTCTTGAGAAGAGTTTGATAAAAGATCTGTTGAGTATAACTCATATTACCTGTTCTGGTTTTATGTATCTAAATTTACCTTTCTGTAAGTTGCCGAGTTCCAGATTTCCTATCTTCACACGCTTGAGTTCCAAAGCTCTGATTCCAAGTTCCATAAAAAGTCTTTTTACCTCTCTTTTCTTACCTTCTTTCATAACTACCCTGTAGGTTGGGTTTCTAAACCCGATAACCTCACTTACCCGCAAAATATCCTCAGCTTTTATTATCTCTCCATCACTTTTTATCCCTTTAAGCATTTTTTCTACTTCAGTTTTTGTTGGTGCTTTATTAAGAACTACTTCATATTCTTTAGGGACTCCAAACCGCGGATGGCTGATTCTAAGGGCGAAATCTCCATCATTTGTAAAGAGAAGCAGACCTTCTGCGTCCTTATCTAACCTACCTACAGGAAACAAACTTAATTCCTCTGGTAAAAGCTGGCTCACAATTTTCTCTGCATATTTATCTTTAAGTGTAGTAGTATAACCCTTTGGTTTATATAGGGCTATATAAGTATTTGTTTTTGGTTTTATTAACTTTCCATTAACTTCAATTCTGTCCTGATCTGGGTCAATAGTATCGCCAAGTTTTGCGATTGTATTATTAACTCTGACTTTTCCCTCTTTTATGAGTTCATCTGCTTTTCTTCTTGATGAAACACCTGCCTGGCTCAAAAATTTATTTAATCGCATCCTTGTCATTCTGACCCCTTTACTCTTTGTCATTGCGAGTCCCGATTTATCGGGACGAAGCAATCCCATCTATTTTTAAGATTGCTTCGTCGCTTTGCTCCTCGCAATGACACTTTAATTAGATTCTTCGTTTCACTCAGAATGACACTTCTTGGTTACTCTGTCAATAAAAAATAGTTAGAGGCTATAAAAAATAGTTGACTTTTGAGAGAAAATATTATATCCTAAATATAAGTGGTGATTACCTCAAATGATAAAAGATAAAATAATCATAAAGGGCGCAAGGATTCATAACCTGAAGAATATTACAGTGGAAATACCAAAAAATAAATTAGTAGTAATTACAGGTATCTCAGGTTCTGGCAAATCGTCACTTGCCTTTGATACACTTTATGCAGAAGGACAGAGAAGATATGTAGAGTCCCTTTCTGCTTATGCAAGACAGTTTCTTGGTGTAATGCAAAAGCCTGATGTAGATTATATAGAGGGCATCTCCCCTGCTATCGCTATTGGGCAACGCACACCTTCAAAAAATCCAAGGTCAACTGTGGGAACTGTGACCGAGATTTATGACTATCTCAGACTTCTTTTCGCAAGGATAGGCATACCCCACTGCTGGAAATGTGGAAGGAAAATTACATCCCAGACAATAGACCAGATCGTAGATAAGATTATGGAATTTCCTGAAGGCACAAAATTTCAGATTCTTGCACCAGTTGTAAGAGGAAGAAAAGGTGAGTATACCGAACTGTTCCAAAAATTACAAAGAAAAGGATATGTGAGATTGCGAATAGATGGTAAGATTTATACAGTTGAAACCCTTCCAAGATTAGAGAGGTACAAGAAACATACTATTGAGATAATTGTGGATAGACTCGTAATGCCCGCCAAAGGCGGATCCGCCTCAGGCGGAAAGAACGGTATCAGACATAGAATTGCTGATTCAGTTGAGACTGCTCTTAAAGAGGGTGAAGATATGATAATAATAAATTCCAAATTCCAAAATCCAAAATCCAAATCTCAAACCTCAAATCTCAAATCTGAATACATATTCAGTACCAAACTTACCTGTCCTTTGTGTGGCATATCGTATGAAGAAATTTCACCGAGAATGTTTTCTTTTAATTCTCCTTATGGGGCTTGTCCAACCTGCACTGGTTTGGGAACGAAACTTGATATAGATCCTGACCTCCTTGTTCCAGATAAAAGTTTATCTATAAACCAAGGTGCAATAAAACCCTGTGGACATTATCCAAGTAGATACTGGGGATTCCATACCCTTGGAATTAACCTTAATACTCCTTATAAAGATTTGCCGGAAGATATAAAACAAGTTGTTCTCTATGGTGATACCTTTGTTGAAGAAAATAAAAGATGTGGACAATACTGTGAAGGAGTAATTCCAAATTTACTCAGAAGATATAAAGAAACGGATTCAGATTGGATAAGGCGGGAGATAGAAGAATATATGGCAATGGAACCCTGTCCTGATTGTCAGGGAACAAGACTCAAAAAAGAAAGTCTATCTATAAAAATAAAGGACAAAAATATATCTGATATTACTTCACTCTCTATAAGAAAGTGTGCAGATTTCTTCAATAATTTATCTTTAAATAAAACAGACCAAAAGATTGCAGAACAGATAATTAAAGAAACAAAAGCAAGGCTTGATTTTCTCCTGAATGTTGGACTTGATTATCTAACCCTATCAAGGAAGGCAGATACCCTATCCGGTGGAGAAGACGAGAGGGTAAGACTTGCAACACAAATAGGTTCTGGACTTGTGGGTGTTGTATATATCCTTGATGAGCCAACAATTGGACTTCATCAAAGGGATAATGCAAGGCTTTTACATACCCTGAAAGAATTAAAAGAAATGGGCAATACCGTTGTTGTTGTGGAGCATGACAAAAATGTAATACTCTCATCAGATTATGTAATTGACCTTGGACCAGGTGCAGGTGAGTATGGAGGTAAAGTAGTCGCCACAGGTACACCTCTTGACATTATGAGTGAAAATCATTCCCTAACAGGTGATTATCTTTCTGGTAGAAAAAGTATAAAAATTCCTGATAAACGTAAAAAACCAGAGAATAAATTCATTATCATTAAAGGGGCAAGGCATAACAATCTAAAATCAATAGATGTCAAAATTCCATTGGGCCTTTTCACTTGCATTACAGGTGTTTCTGGCTCAGGAAAATCAAGTCTCATAAACGATACACTTTATAGGGCATTAGCCCGACATTTTTACCATTCCAGGTATTTACCAGGAAAACACGATAGCATTGAGGGACTTGAATATATAGACAAAGTTGTTAATATAGACCAATCTCCGATTGGTAGGACACCTCGTAGTAATCCTGCAACCTATACAGGTGTTTTTACACCTATAAGAGAACTATTTACAGAACTAAGAGAATCAAGAATACGAGGTTATAGACCAGGTAGGTTCTCTTTTAATGTCCGAGGGGGAAGATGCGAGGCCTGTGAAGGAGATGGAACCATAAGGGTAGAGATGCATTTCCTACCTGATATTTATATTACCTGTGAGGCTTGTAAAGGCAAGAGATTTAACAATGAGACATTAGAAATTACCTATAAAGGGAAAAACATATCAGAGGTGTTAAGAATGACCGTTACAGAGGCAATGGAGCATTTCAAAAACATTCCCTTGATTATGCGAAAATTACAACTTTTATACGATGTGGGATTAGGTTATATCCAACTTGGTCAATCTGCTCCAACCCTGTCAGGGGGCGAAGCCCAGCGAATAAAACTTGCAAAAGAACTTTCAAAAGTAGCAACAGGTAAGACATTATATCTACTTGACGAACCTACTACTGGTCTCCATTTTGAGGATGTAAAGATGCTACTTAATGTCCTTAATAGACTGACACAAAGAGGCAATACAGTCCTTGTGATAGAACATAATCCAGAAGTGATAAAATGCGCCGACTGGGTAATAGACTTGGGACCAGAGGGTGGAGATGCTGGAGGCGAGATAGTAGCGCAGGGACCCCCGGAGCATATTATAAAGTGCAAAAAGTCCTACACAGGTGCATTTCTAAAAAAAGAATTAGCAAAACGAGTGTAATTTTACTTGACATTTGAATATTTACATTAAAGATTTTTATTGACAAATGCAATAGCATAATAGTAACTCCACCTTGTGAAGCAAATCTTTCTTGCTCCTCTTTCCTGCCTATATGGACTTATCCTGATATCATATAGACTTCTATACAAATATAAAATTTTCAAGATACATAAAATATCAGTGCCTACTATATCTGTTGGAAGCATTACATCTTTTGAGAAAGGTATTACCTATTTTGTTCTTTATTTATCTAAACTCATTAAAAAAGGCGTTTGCTCTCATTATGTGTATAAAAAAAGAGATATAGTTATTCTCAAAAAAAGATATACAAAAGTATTGGAGAATGATGTATCTCTTGTAACAGGAAGGAACAGAATAAAAGTTGCCCGTAAAATTGTCTCCAAAAATAGAGATACCTGTATCATTCTTTATGATGGATTTCAGACATTGTCTCTTGCAAGAGAGCTAAATATAGTACTTATTAATGGAGTAGAACCATTTGGAGATGGATTGTTCCTGCCCGCAGGAAGACTTAAGTTTCCTTTATCTGCTCTGAACAAGGCCAACTTATTCGTAATCATAAAAGACGACGGAGATATTGAGAAAATAAAGAAACGACTTACAAGAATAAATCCAGAAATACCTGTAATAGAGGCAAAATATAAAAAAGAGAGTATAGAAATAATAAAAGGAAAGGAGATACTCGGTGATGCTCTACAAAGATGCTGGAGTAAATATAGATAAGGCTGATAAGTTTGTAGAATATATTAAGGGACTCAATGAGAATATAGGTGGGTTTGGAGGACTTTTTCCTATACCATCAGGATATAAGAATCCAATACTTGTAGCAAGCACAGATAGCGTCGGTACGAAACTAAAGATAGCATATCAAATCGGTGAGCATAATACCATTGGTAAAGATATTGTAAATCACTGTATAAATGACATCTTGTGTTGTGGAGCAAAACCCCTTTTCTTTATGGATTATATAGGAACTGGTAAATTAGATGTTAAAATTGGAAAGGATATTTTAAGAGGGATAAAAGAGGCGTGTGATGAAAATGATACCATACTTTTAGGTGGTGAGACAGCAGAGATGCCTGGTTTTTATACAGGAAGTGAATATGACCTTGTTGGCTTCATTGTGGGAATTGTAGAAAAGGATGGTATTATAGATGGTTCTGAGATAAAGTTAGGGGATAAGCTTATCGGGCTTGAATCAAATGGAGTTCATACTAATGGGTATTCACTTATAAGAAAGATTCTTAAAAACAAAAAAATAAACCTTGACTTTTATATAAATGAAGCGAATAAAACTGTTGGAGAAGAATTACTACGAGTTCATAAATCCTATAAAGATATAGTTTTTCGTGTACTAAAGTTCGTTAAGGGAATTGCTCATATAACAGGAGGTGGCTTTTATGGAAACATACCAAGAATTCTTCCTGATGGGCTTGGAGTGATGATTGATAAAAACTGTTGGCAGGTTCCTCCCATATTTAAGTTCATACAAGACCAAGGTAATGTATTTGAGAAAGAGATGTTCAAAGTTTTTAATATGGGCATAGGAATGGTGTTGGTGGTGGATGCGGACAGTATAGAAAATGTCTCAAGTGAAATAAAGGAGAGAGTCCACATTATTGGAGAAGTTGTTAAAGGTAAAGGTATTAAATGGGGGCAATTATGAAAAAGGTTGAGTGTATCATCCATTCCGAGAAGGTCCAACCTCTTCTTGATACATTAGTTGGTTTTGATGTATGGGGTGTGACAGAAATTCCTGTAAGGGGATGCGGAAGACAAAAAGGCTATTGCAGTGAGACAGATTATAAAGACAGGATAAAGAAAGTAAAACTTTTACCTTTTGTAAAACTCGAGTTTGTTGTAAAAGATGAAGTGGTAGAGAAACTTGTAAATGTGATATTAGAAACAGTAAAAACAGGGTCCCTTATTATGGGTGATGGGAAAATATTTATATATTCTTGTGAGGATAGCATTAGAATCAGCACAGGAGAACGGGGAATACAGGCGATATCGGAATAGAAATCGTTAACTGGTTAATTAGTTAATTGGTTAATTAGAAATTACTCACTATTCACTATTTAACCATTCACCAGTATGTATGATGTAATTGTAGTTGGAGCGGGACCTGCGGGTTCCACGGCAGCAAGAACCTGTGCTCTTAATGGATGTAAAACACTCTTAATTGAGGAACATAAGGAGATAGGAATTCCACTTGCTTGTGGTGAGGCCGTTTCAAGAAAATGGTTCACAAAATTCTTTACTGCTGATGATAGATGGATATCCTCAAAGATAAATGGTGCTATATTTTTGTCTCCATCGGGAAAGTCGTTCCAGGTATCTTACCCAGATGTTGGTTATATTCTTGAAAGGAAGATATTTGATAGAGACCTTGCATTAATTGCAGTAGAGGCTGGGGCAGACTTAAAAGTCGGGACAAGGGCAGTCGGTCTTACAGAGAATGGAATTAAAATAAAGTATGAAGACAGTATTGATGAAGTGCAAGCAAAAGTAATTATTGGTGCAGATGGTCCTGTATCAAGAATTGGAAAATGGACAGGAATAGATGTAGAGATTAGAAAAGAGGATTTCTGGATAGGTCAGGAGTATCTTCTTGCAAGTGATGAAATAAAAGAAGGTTATGTAGAGTTTGCAGTTGGAAATAGTATTGCCCCTGGTGGATATGCATGGGTATTTCCAAAGGCAAAAAACATGGCAAATGTTGGATTAGGTATTTGGACAGGATTCAAAAACGCATCTCCAAAGGTTCTTTTAAACAGGTTTATAAAAAAGAGATTCACTAAATTCAATATTTTGGGAGAGTATAGTGGCATTGTTCCAAGCAAAAACTCTAATACTCTTGTGAAAGGCAATGTCTGTATAGTAGGTGATGCTGCAAGGATGGTTGACCCATTATCTGGTGGTGGAATCGAGAATGCTATTTTATCTGGACATCTTGCTGGAAAAAGGACAGCAGAGACAATAAAAACAGGAGATATAAAAAGATTGAGACTTTATGAAAAAGACTGGGAAAAACAGAAGGCAAAGGAATTCAGATTTAATATGAAGATAAGGAATATATTCTTAAAGTTAAAAGATACGGATATTGAGACTATTTTTGACTTTGGGAAGAGAAATTTTGATGGGAAGGTAATAGATGAGATAAATATTTTTGAGATAATCAAAGGAATATTAAAGTTTTCCCCAAGACTATTGAGATTGGGAAAAGTGCTTATCCAATGAGATTTAAAAAGATACCAAAATTGCGAATAGGTGATTTAGAACCTGATATACCAATTATTCAAGGAGGAATGAGTGTTGGTGTTTCTTTATCAGGTCTTGCCTCTACTGTCGCAAATGAGGGTGGCATTGGAATTATTTCTAGTGCCGGGATTGGTATGCTTGAGCCTGATTTTGCCACGAATTTTAAAGAAGCAAACAATAGAGCATTTCGCAAAGAAATAAGGAAGGTAAGGGAAATGACAACGGGTATTATTGGTGTGAACATAATGGTAGCCCTTTCAGATTTTGATGACCTTGTAAATGTTGCAGTGGATGAAGATGCAGATTTTCTTTTTATTGGTGCAGGACTTCCACTAAGGTTTCCTAAAACATCACTGCTGGATAGGTTGTCAAAAGTCATAAACAAGGTTATTCCTATAGTATCTTCTGCAAGGGCGGTTAAAATTATATTTCAATATTGGGCAAGACACTACAATAATGTACCTGTGGCTGTTGTTGTTGAAGGTCCATTAGCCGGTGGACACCTCGGATTTAAAAAAGAGCATATCAATAATCCTGACCATAGATTGGAAAAGATACTGCCAGAGGTAATCTCTGTGATAAAGCCCTACGAACAGGATTTTAATAAAAAGATTCCAGTAATCGCTGGAGGAGGCATATATACAGGTGCGGATATGCACAAATTCATCCAGTTAGGAGCTCAAGGGGTGCAGATGGGAACCAGGTTTGTTACAACTCACGAGTGTGATGCAGACATAAAATTTAAGGAGGCGTATCTAAAATCCAAAAAAGAGGATATTATCATAATTGATAGTCCTGTTGGATTACCAGGAAGAGCCATACGGAATAAGTATCTTGAGGATGTATCAGCAGGCATCAAAAAACCTTTTAACTGTCCCTGGCTGTGTCTGAAAACCTGTGATTTTAAAAATTCACCATACTGTATTGCTCTTGCATTAACCAATGCTAAAAAGGGAATCTTTGAAAAGGGATTTGCTTTTGCGGGAGCTAATGCCTATCGTGCAGATAAAATAGTGTCTGTTAAAGAGCTTATTGAAACTTTGTCGGAAGAGTATGAAAGGGCATCAACTTAAACATGAGAAGTTTTGTTGCTGTGAAAATTCCTGAAGAGATAAGATATAGGATACCAGAACTTACCAAGACCATTAAAATTGATGGCGTAAAATGGGTGAAACCAGAAAATATTCACCTCACTCTTAAATTCCTGGGAGAGGTAAATGAAAATAGATTACAAGAGGTAAAAGAGGCTCTTGAGAATACTGTTAGAAAGTTTTCGGAGTTCAAGATAAATCTAAAAGATATTGGGGCATTTCCATCTATGAATAGACCATCTGTAATCTGGATAGGGGTGGATAAAGGGAAACAGGAAGTAATCTCAATAATAAATGAGTTGGAAATATCTTTTTCCAAAATAGGTTTTGAAAAAGAGACAAGAAAGCCACATCCACATATAACGATTGGAAGAGTCAAAAAAGCAAGAAGTGGGAAGTTGGAAGTGAGAAGTGAAACTTGGGATATGGGATGTGAGATGTGGGATGTGAAAGAGATTTATTTGATTCAGAGTGAGTTAAGACCAGAGGGACCTATATATACAGATGTTGAGAGTTATAAGCTAAAAATCTGGAGTGTAAGGCTTTAGCCTTACCAAGCAAAACTAAAGTTTTGCACTCCAATATTAGTTTTCCTGGGCATCGACAACGGCAATGGCCGTCATATTCAAGACATCAGTTTCATTCATGCTACCGATTTGGAGAACATGGACAGGCTTTCGCATGCCGAGGAGGATAGGACCAATAACCTCAGCACCTCCAAGCCGCTGCATCAATTTATAAGCTACATTTCCAGATTGAAGATCAGGAAAGATAAGCACATTGGCTCCACCTTTGCCCTTTAATGTGGAGAAAGGATAGTTTTTATCAAGAATTTCTGGTACAACTGCTGTATCTGCTTGCATCTCACCATCTATGAGCAAATTAGGTTCACGTTTCTTAACAATTTCCACAGCCTGTCTTACTTTCTCTGCCAGTGGATGTCTGGTACCTCCAAAGTTGGAGAATGACAACATAGCAACCTTAGGTTCAACTCCAAAATGTTTTGCTTTCTTGGCAACTAATACCGCAATCTCTGCAAGGTCCTCTGCGGTAGGCTCAATGTTTACCGTGGCATCAGCAAAGAAATATATCTGACCTTTGATACATATCACATAAAGGCCTGCTACCCTTTTCACATCATCACGAATTCCAATAACTTGAAGAGCTGGACGAATGGTATCAGGATAATGCTGAGTAAGACCAGAGACAAGTCCATCCGCATCACCTTTATGCACCATCATACAGCCAAAATAAATACGCTGAAGCATAAATTTTTTAGCCTCACGCATCGTTATACCCTTACGCTGACGAATTTTATAAAACTCGGTTGCATAGTCATCAAGTTTTGAGAAGGTTGCCGGGTTGATTATTTCTATGCCTTTTCCAAGATTGACACCAAGTTTAGAAGCCTTGTTCTCAATTTCTTTCTTGTCTCCTAATAAGATGGGATAAGCAATTCCTTCATCCAGAACAATCTCACAGGCACGAAGAATTGCTTGATTATTACCTTCAGGATAGACAATACGCTTTGGTGTTTGCTTGGCTTTGTTAATCATTACTCGCATAACTTTGCGAGCTTTACCAAGCAGGGCTTCCAATCTCTCTTTATACTCTTCAATGTCAATCTTCACCCGTGCGACGCCAGTATCCATTGCTGCTTTTGCAACGGCAGGTGCTTCCCATAACAAAACACGCGGGTCTAAAGGCTTGGGAATGATATAATCCGGTCCAAATTGAATAGACTCCAGTCTGTACGCTTGAGCTACTGTAGCAGGAACTCCTTCTTTTGCTAAATTAGCTAACGCCTTTGTAGCAGCGATTTCCATCTCTTCGTTAATTGAAGTTGCTTGGACATCTAATGCCCCACGAAAAATAAAGGGGAAACCAAGCACATTATTCACTTGATTGGGATAATCGGAGCGGCCAGTTGCCATAATGATATCGTCCCGAGCATCTTTGGCATCCTCATAGGTAATTTCAGGGTCAGGGTTTGCCATTGCAAAGACAATAGGTTTGTCAGCCATTGATTTTACCATTTCTTTGGTAACTATACCACCAACAGAAACGCCTATAAAGGCATCAGCCCCGACCAGCGCATCTTTTAGGGTCCTGGCAGAGGTTTCTATTGCAAATTCCTCTTTATAGGGGTTCATTCTCTCCTTTCTGCCTTTGTAAATGACCCCTAATGAATCACATAATATGAGATTCTCGGGCTTGACGCCAAGGCTCTTGTAATACCGAGCACAGGCAATCCCTGCAGCTCCAGCACCGCTAAAAACCACTTTTACCTTGTCAATTTTCTTTCCTGTTAATTCAAGGGCATTCAAAAAACCTGCACCAGAAATAATGGCGGTTCCGTGCTGGTCATCGTGGAAAACAGGGATATCCATCTCTTTCTTTAGTCTATCTTCTATATAGAAGCATTCAGGTGCCTTAATATCTTCAAGATTAATACCGCCAAAGGTAGGTTCCAAAAGTTTCACAACCTTAATGAGCTCATCAGGGTCCTTGGTATTAACTTCAATGTCAAATACATCTATGTCAGCAAAACGTTTAAAGAGAACCCCTTTCCCCTCCATTACTGGCTTGCTTGCTAATGCTCCAATATCACCTAAACCAAGGACAGCTGTGCCGTTAGTCACAACTGCTACCAGATTTCCTCGTGCTGTGTAGTTAAATACTTCATCAGGGGTTTTAGCGATTTCTCGACATGGTTCGGCTACGCCTGGAGTATAAGCCAAGGAAAGGTCTTTTTGAGTATCGCATGGCTTGGTAAGAGTTACTTCAATCTTACCTTTCCGGCCTCTACTGTGGTATTCCAATGACTCTTTTCTAATATCTTCAAATAAACCCATCTCTATCTCCTTTTTTCTTTGTAGGGGTTTGATTAATCAAACCCCTTAACAACCCGTTTCTTATTTAGTCAACTGATTCAGTTCAGCTACTATTTCCCGAACTGCTGCTACACTTTTATCAAGTGCGGCTTTTTCATCATCTGTGAGTGCGATTTCTACTGGTCTCACTCCCTTTGCACTAATCTCAGTAGGCACACCTGCAAAAACATCACTATGACCGTATTCACCCTGAAGCCTTGTGCAACAAGCCATAATCTCCTTTGTATCGCAAAGGTACGCCTTAAGCATCTTCATAGCGCAGAGACCTGTGGGAAAAGTAGAAGAATGCCCCTTCTGAGTGATAATATACTTACCCCTGCCCCGTACATTCTGGGTAATCTGTTCAACCTTTTCCGCACTCACGCAATCCTTGAGAGGCCTGTAACCTACCAATGCATGCGAATATACTGGTACCATACTCGGACCGTGTCCTCCAAGAACGATGGTGTCTATTTTAGTGCATGGCTCTCCTGTCTTCATTGATGCCTGGATTCTGAAGCGGCCTGTGTCAAGCACCCCAGCCTGCCCTACAATTCGCTCAGGAGAAAACCCAAGTTTCCGATACGCAAGTTCTACCATAGCATCAAGTGGATTCGCAACCATAATTAAGAATGTATCCGGGCATATATCTTTGAGTTTCTCACAGATTTCTCCAACTATTGGTATATTCACTCCTATAAGGTCAGCACGTGACATATCTGCTGTACGGGGGCGACCAGCTGAAAAGATAATGGCATCACTCCCAGCCAACTCCTCTAATTTATCCGTCAGTATAAGAGTGTGTCCATAACCAAGGACTCCAATTCCATCAAGGATGTCTTCATAGTTACCCTTAAGAAGTCCAGGCACTTTCTCAATCGCCTCTTTGCGGTCAAATGACACAATATCATAGGTCATTACCGGGTCCTGAACAAGTGCTTTTGCGGTTTCTATACCGACCTCACCAAATCCAATAAGTCCAATCTTACTCATTATACACCTCCTATGAGTTATGCAAATATTTAACCACAGAAAAAACAGGTGTGGCTTATCAATAAAATTTATATATTCTTCTCAATCCAGTCCGTGGAAACCGATTTTGGTCTCTCAATTGGGAGCGCAAGAGCTCTATCCCAGATTACCTCAGCTGTAATTCCAAGAGACCTGCCTACCCCAAACATAACAGTATAGAAGTCAAATTCCTTTACTCCATAGTGATATTGGAGACAACCCGAGTGGGCATCTACATTTGGCCACGGATTCTTTGCCTTTCCCTGCTTCTGGAGAACGCCAGGGATAACTTCATAGGCAGCTTTAACATTTTTAAACACAGGGTCATCAGCACAATACTTTTTACCAAATTCATGTTGTGCTACATACCTTGGATCCGTTTGTCTCAAGACAGCATGACCATACCCTGGTATTACCTGCCCGCTGTTCAAAGTATCCCATGCATACTTCTCTACCTGCTCATGAGTTGGTTCACCACCTAATTTATCCATCATAGCAAGTATCCATTTGAGACATTCTTGATTTGCAAGCCCATGAAGGGGTCCTGCAAGTCCATTCATCGCCGCCGAAACACTATAATATATATCCGAAAGAGCAGATGCAACAAGATGACAGGTATGAGCACTCACATTCCCACTCTCGTGGTCACTATGCAAGAGGAAGTAAAGCCTCATAAGGTCTTTATACTCTGGGGCATCTACTCCCATCATATGAGCAAAGTTACCTCCAAAATCAAGCTCCGGGTCAGCAGGAATATGCTCATCGTTCTTATACTTCATTCTATATATGTAAGCAGCAATTATAGGGAGCTTTGCAAGAAGATTCACAGAATCCTCATACATTGGAACCCAGTACTCCGCTTTCTTCATTCCTTCATTGTATCCCTTTACAAAAAGTGATTCTCTCTGCATAGCGAGGATAGCGACTGAAAACATTGTCATTGGGTGTGTATCCTTTGCCATCCCTTTTAATGTCTCCCAGACATAGGAAGGTACCTCTTGTGCTGCCTTAAATTCGGCTTGTAAATCTTTTACCTCCTCATCTGTTGGGACTTCCCCTGTAAGTAAAAGCCACCAACCCGCTTCGGGAAGGGGTTCTTCTCCACCAGGCGCCTTTGGCAACACTTTCCTCATCTCCGGGATTGTCATACCCCGATATCTAATCCCTTCCATCGGGTCGAGATAAGAGGTCTCGCAAACAAGATTCTTAACTCCTCTCATCCCTCCATATGCTTGTTTCACTGTGACTTCAGAAAGGACCTTATCACCTTTCTCTGCAAGAACCTTTTTCACTCTTTCTCCGTGCTTGGGAATAATTTCACCAAGCTTGTCCTTAAGCTTACTCATCTCTACCTCCTTTCTTTACCCTATGGAATGGTCAAAAATTCTAAAAAGCACTTAATTTTTTGACCACTCCTAAGTGTGTAATAAAATCTCAAAAACTTTCCTCCTTTTGTCTAATATAACAAGGTTTTTCAAATGTCAAGTTGTTTTTTAAAATATCTCTCTTGGGTCACTTATTTCGCCTTTTATTGCCGAGTATGCAGCAGTTGCTGGTGAGGCAAGATAAATGAAACCCTCTGGATTACCCATTCTACCCTTAAAATTACGATTTGCAGTGGATAGACAAACTTCACCATCACCGAGTGCTCCCTCGTGCACACCAACACAGGGTCCACATCCTGGACCCATAATTGAGGCGCCTGCATTCACAAATGTCTCAAGTAAGTTCTCCTTTAGAGCTTGTAAGTAAACTCTCCTTGATGCAGGGCAGATTATAAGACGAGTGTCAGGATGTCTGTGTCTATTATGGAGTATTTTTGCTGCCATTCTTAAATCCTCAATCCTGCCATTAGTACAGGTTCCTATATAGACTTGCTGGATTTTTATTCCTTTTACTTTGCTAATGGGCTTTGTATTATCTACAGTATGTGGGAGGGCAATTTGAGGTTCAAGTTTTGTGGCGTCAATTTTTATCACTTTCTCGTATGTTGTATCTTCATCCGGCCTTATTTCACGATAAACTTCACCTCGTCCCTGTTCCTCAAGATATTTCCTTGTTTTCTCATCAGTGCTACAAAGCCCAACTTTTGCTCCTGCTTCAACTGCCATATTAGAGAGAACAAACCTTGACTCCATTGTCATATTTTCAATTGTGTCGCCACAAAATTCAAGCGCTTTATAAGTAGCTCCATCTGCTCCTATCATGCCAATAAGATAAAGAATAATGTCCTTAGAAAATACTCCTTGTGGAAGTTTCCCTGTTACCTCTATTTTAAATGTATCTGGGACTCTGAACCAACTTTTACCAAGAGCCATTCCAATTGCTACATCAGTTGAGCCCATCCCTGTGGAGAATGCGCCGAGTGCACCAGGAGTACAGGTATGTGAATCTGCCCCAATTACCACATCGCCTGGGTTTACAAACTCTTCAATAAGTCTTTGATGAATCACTCCATCACCTACTTCTGATAGTATAGCGCCTGTCTTTTTACAGAAGTCTCTCAATAGCATATGGTCATTGGATAGCTCTTTTCTTGGTGATGGTGCGGCATGGTCTATAAACACAATAGAACGCTTTGGTGTTATTTTCTCAAGCTCCATCTTTCTAAGTTGCTTCACTGCAAGGGGACCGGTTCCATCTTGAACAGCCGCTACATCTACTTTTGCAATTACAATATCGCCAGCTTTCGCACCCTGATCACTTTTCTCAGATAATATCTTTTCTGCAATTGTTTTACCCATTTCAACTCCTTATTGATAACTTTGCCACTTTTCTTCAAGGTTGGGTGAATTTAGTGTTGCTACTAAGTAATCAGCAAATTCTCTTCCAGTTGCCCCCCCGGGTCTCCCTGTAATAACTAATTTCTTTTCATGCTGACCACAAATATCAAGAGCCATTTCAAGCTTCTTCGCTCTTTCTTCATATCCTATATGGTTAAGCAGCATAGCGCCTGCTCGTATCATACTACAAGGGTCCGCATATTGTGCACGTCCTTCCTTCACCATTCTTGGAGCAGTTCCGTGGATTGCTTCAAACATAGCATATCTTTTGCCAACATTTGCGCTACCTGCAGTGCCAACACCGCCTTGAAATTCAGCTGCTTCATCAGTAAGAATATCACCATAAAGATTAGGAAGCACCATAACTTTGAACTGAGTTCTTCGCTTTGGGTCAATTAACTTGGCAGTCATAATATCAATAAACCAGTCATCAGCTTCAATCTCAGGATACTCTTTAGCAATTTCATAAAAAGTATTCAAAAACTTTCCGTCTGATGTTTTAATAACATTTGCTTTTGTAACAGCAGTTATGCGGTTAATGCTGTTCTTTTTTGCATATTCAAATGCCGCTCTTATAATTCGGTCACTCCCTTGCTTGGTAATTGCTTTAAAATCTATGGCGAGGTCATCAGTCACATTTACTCCAGCGCTACCCAGAATATAGGCACCTTCAGTATTTTCTCGGAAAAACATCCAATCAATACTTTCTTTAGGCACACGCACAGGTCTTATATTAGCAAAAAGGTCGAGATAACGTCTCATTGCCACATTGGCACTCTCTATGTTGGGCCATGGGTCTCCTCTCTTCGGAGTAGTGGTAGGTCCCTTCAGGATAACATGGCATTTCTTAATTTCTTCAAGAACATCATCAGGGATAGGTTTCATATGACGAACTCGGTTTTCAATAGTTAGTCCTTCAATAACTCTGAATTCGACTTTACCTTTCTCTAATTCCTCTTTGAGTATGATTTCGAGTATATGCTGTGCTTCTTTTGCAATAGAAGGACCAATACCGTCGCCACCTATAATTCCAACTATCACTTTATCAAGCGAGTTATAATCAATCCAATCCTCCTCCTTCTTCATTCTTTCAACACGCTCCAATTGTTCCTCCAGCACCTTTCCAAAATGCTCTTTTGCTTTTTCTATGGCTTCTTTATTCATCCTTGCCTCCTAAAACTTACTTTCAGTCATTCGTGAATGGATCACTCTATTTTAAAATCACCGTGTTTTGTTATATGCGCAACTAACCCTCCATCATTCAAGATATTTATCATTACTTGAGGTAATTTCGGTACTTTAAACTCAGTTTCTTTTGTCTTATCTTTAATAATACCTTTAGATAAATCAACTTCAAGCTCGTCTCCTTCATCAATTTTATCTGTATCACATTCAAGTAGAGGTAACCCAACATTTATTGCATTTCTATAAAAGATTCTTGCAAAAGATTTCGCGATTACCGCCGCTACTCCAGCAATTTTAATAATAGTAGGGGCATGTTCGCGTGATGAGCCAAGCCCAAAATTCTTACCTCCTATAACAAAATCACCTTTCCTCATCTTCTTGGTAAACTCAGGGTCAGCATCCTCAAGAGTATGTTTTGCAAGCTCTGGTAGATTAGACCTTAAATGAAAATACCTGCCAGGACATATAAGGTCAGTTGAAATATTATCCCCAAATTTCCATGTTTTTCCTTTTAGTATCATAAAATCTCCTTTTTGTAGGAGCAGGTTTCACCTGCGACAATATAAATCGTCCCGCACATAGATTTATGTGCGGGGCTCCTACTTAGCTCTCAAATGTTCAAAAAAAAGTGCCCCTAATTTCAGGACACCTTTGTCACTATTCCAATACCCCGTTGTATCGAATATTAATTATATCTACCCAAATTTAATTTGTCAAGTTTTTTTAAATTTTTATTTTTGAGGAAAGGATTATTGCCTCAGATACATCACGCATGGACTTGCGACTATCCATACTAAACTTTTGAATTTTTCGAAATGCCTTTTCCTCACTGATGCCTTGTCCCTTCATTAATATCCCTTTTGCCTTTTCAACAAGTTTGCGTGTCTCCAATTCTTCCTGAATAACCCTTGTTTTTACCAGCAACTCAGTGTTCTCTATAGCAATTGCAGCATCGTTGGCAACAGTAGTGAGGATATCTACTTCAGTTCCAGAAAACTTGTGGGGAGATGATGTATAACAGTTAATTGCCCCAATTACCTTTTTCTTCACACGCAAAGGAATACATAAAAGAGAACAGAGGCCCTCTTTTATCGCTATTTTTTTATACTTATAACTCTTCTCTTTTCTGACATCAGGCACAATAATAGTCCTGTTCTCCTTGACTGCTTTACCTGCAATACTCTCTCCAATTTTTAAAGCAGGTTTTTTGATATACTCCTCACTCATACTCTGGGTAGCCCGAATTGCCAATTCATTTGTTTTCTCATCAATCAACATCAAGGAGCATATTTTGGCATTCATCACATTGGCCGTTACACTTACAATCAGGCGCAGAATATCCTCGAGATAATAGTCTTGTGTAATTGCCTTGCTTATTTTTGAAAGTGCCGCTATCTGTTTTGCATAAGTAGAATCTCTGCTGATCGCTTTTGACATCACCTATTAATTCCTCACGCTATCATTGGCACTGTTATACTTCCATCCGTTGAAAATAATATTTTCGCATTGATCCCTTTAAGGTTTTTTCAAACTTATCAAAATACGCGCATCTACCACCTTGACCCCTTTTCTTTTCTCAAAGACAAGTAAGGGATTAATGTCCAACTCCACTATTTCTTCAAAGTCAGTTACCAGTTGCGACAACCTTTTAAGACATTCAGCAATAGCCTCAATATCTGATGGTCTTTCGCCTCTATAACCTTCCAGTATTTTATATCCACGAATATCTTTTATCATATGTTGAGCACTTAGTTCATGAATAGGAGCAATCCTAAATGTAACATCCTTTAACGCTTCCACATATATACCACCCAGTCCGAACATAAGTAGGGCACCAAAATGCGGATCCCTATTCATTCCAATTATGGTTTCCTTTCCAGGCTTTGCCATTTTCTGAACAAGAACCCCCCAGATATTCGCTCCTGGTTTGGCGGTCTTCACACTGCTCAGTAAATCCTTATATGCCTTTTTTAGTCCTCCTTCGTTCTTAATATTTAATTTTACGCCTCCTATATCAATTTTATGAAGAATATCAGGAGAGACTATTTTCAGAACTACTGGATATCCAATATCATTGGCGAATTTAGCACACTCCTCTCCCGATTTTGCCAGGTGAAATGGCAAGATAGGAAATCCATAAGCCCTTAAAATTTCATGTGCCTCTGACTCTGGTAAAAAATTTCTCTTATCTCTCTTGGCGATGGTAAGTATCTCTTTTACCCTCTTTTTATTAATGTCCTTAAATTCTCTTACTTCGGTTTGAGGACG